>JAYUZN010000521.1:0-5434 GCA_043751755.1 Bacteroidota bacterium
GAAATGGACTTTATTCGGAAAGTTAATTGATTGATAATGAGGGTTTTATTTTGTATATAGAAAAAAACAAGTCTTTTTTAGCTCTTTTTCGTCCTTGCAGCAGGTGTTTTTTGAGGGAGGGGAAGTAGTTTTGAGGCATAAATTATATATGATTTATCAGGCAAGGCAATGTGCCTTGCGGCTTTTTTCATTTTTAACACAATATAGTTATGACGAAGTTTATCTTTTCTTTTTTGGCTCTCGGTTTTATGCTATTCTTTTTGGGAGTTCATAGCTCCTTGTCTGCCCAACATCCCTTGCCTCGTATATACGAAGATGGTGGCTATCAAGGGGCAAGTATAAACCTCACTTGCTCTGAAGAAAACCTGCATCGCTATGGTTGGGGCGACCTTATTTCCTCCTCCGTTGTTCCACAAGGCTGGACTTTGGTGTTTTATGAGCATACGGGTTATAGGGGGGCGACCTTTACCGTAAATGAGGGGCGTATTTACCATTACCGGGATTTTGGGTGGAATGATACTCCTTCTTCAGTGTTGGTATATCATCATGGGGTGCAGCAAGATGATTGTAGGTGGCGGTAAACAGGGTGGCTGGCAGCATTACACCCTATTCACTTTTTTTCATTAAGGTTTTTTGTAACACAGGACACCGAAGAGGTATATGTGTGTAAGAAACCTCTATTTTCGGAATTGTTTAACTAAAAATAACCATCATCTATCATTTATTCAATATGAATCAGCGAGTTTATCTTTCATTTTTTCTTCTCCTTCCTATGTTACTGCCAGCACAGTTAGGCGTAAACACATCAGGAGGAACTGCACAGTTTCCTACGCATATCGTAGAATATGCGATAGGAGAAGTTGTAGTAGCAAGTGGTAGCAATGCTACAAACCTTGTTACAGCGGGGGTTTTACAACCGCTTACCACCCTCATAGACGGGATAGATTCGGAGCAAACAGGTAACTACGAACTGCATGTTTATCCCAATCCTGTATCCGATTTTCTGACCATCGAAACAGATTATGTAGGCGACTTGCAAATAGAAGTTTGCAACGACTTGGGACAGGCTATTCTTACCCAAACCGCCCAAAATCAAGCACAAATTGACCTGCGCACTTGGGCAATTGGCACTTATTATTTTCGTGTTTTCGATTCCAATCATCATTTTTCCAAAACCATTCACATTATTCGCAAATGAAAAAGCTACATTTTTTCTTCTTTCTTCTCTGTTTTGCTGCTTGTTGCTACGGGCAAGCTCCGCAGTCAGTCAATTTTCAAGCTACCTTGCGTGATGCTGCAGGTACAATTATCCCGAATACAAGCATAAGTGTAAAGATGAGTATTCTGCAAGGCTCGCCTTCGGGTACGCTTGTCTATCAAGAAACTCACACGTATGTTATGACAAATCTTGTGGGGCTGTTTGCCCTACAGATTGGGCAAGGCTCGGCGGTAGTAGGTACTTTTGCGAGCATCAACTGGTTAAATGGGGCTAAGTACATAAAAGTCGAAATCGATACCTCAAGCCCTATAGGAACCAACTATACCCTTCAAATTCTCTCGCAATTTTTGAGCGTTCCATATGCTTTATATGCGGAGAATAGCAACATGGGAGCTGGAACGGGTATCTCTATTTCAGGAAATACAATAAGCAATTCCGCACCCGATCAGCTCATTACGCTCACAGGATTAGGCTCAACAACGGTTACAGGTACTTATCCGAATTTTAGCATCACTTCTACTGCTGCTGCTACTTACATCGCAGGTACAGGAATTTCCATTTCGGGAACAACGATTACGAATACTGCTCCTGACCAAACGGTTAGCCTTACAGGAATAGGCGCAACAAGCATAACAGGTACATACCCTAATTTTACCATTACTTCTACGGATAATGTGAATGATGCAGATGCTGATCCTGCAAATGAAATTCAATCACTTGCTTTGTCGGGAAACAGTCTTTCCATTACGGGAGGCAACACGATAATTTTACCTGCCGCACCTGTTTATACGGCAGGGACAGGCATTGCTATTTTGGGGACAACCATTACGAATACTTCTCCTAATCAGCCTATTACGCTTACAGGGATAGGAGCTACAAGTGTAATGGGTACTTATCCCAATTTTACCATTACTTCTACGGATAATGTGAATGATGCAGATGCTGACCCTACGAATGAAATCCAGAATTTGTTGATATCGGGAAATAGCCTTTCTATTGTGGGTGGCAATACTGTAACTTTGCCTACCGCCCCCGTTTATACTGCGGGGACAGGGATTGCTATTTTAGGGGGTGTCGTTTCCAACATAGGGGATAATGATGCAACTGATGACATTACTACTTCTACTGCAGCTGGAGGTGATGTATTGGGTAATTATCCGAACCTTAGTGTAGTAGGTTTACAGAATTTTCCTATTTCAAATTTGGCACCTGGATATGGGCAAGTATTAAAATTTGATGGAACAAATTGGTATCCAGATAACGACCTCACTGGCTTTGCTCCCTGGCAAACGATAAATGGCTCTGATATTTTTTATCTGTATGGCAATGTGGGAATAGGGACTTCTTATCCCACTCACAAATTGCACTTAGCAGGAGTCGATGATGCCTTAAGAATTGAGGGAACCCAAGCTCCTTATATGTATGGCGGAAAAATAAATTTTGGAGATGCTAATTATGCCTATATTCAAGAGTCGCAAGACGATATGTTAGAAATATATGGTGGTGCTGGTTTGTTATTGAATGGCTATAACACAGATATCAATGGATATTTAAATGTATATTATGGCGGATATTTTAATGGCTCTCTTCAAGCAAACGGGACAGGATATTTTAACTACTTAGATGTAAACGGGGGGGGGAGTTTTGATGGGAATGTTTATGGCTACCCATATGGCAGCGGTTCTACAGCTTATTCCTTATATGCCTCAGTAAATTATGGGGGAATTATTGAGGCAAGGGGTCCAAGTTCTGCAAATGTGAGCCTTACCTCTTCGTCTTCTAATGTTAATTTAGGCTATGTAGCGGTTTGGGATGGGTCAAGTTCGCTTCAAGCGGGTATCTATATAAATGGCTCCAATCAAGGTGTCGTATTTGGAGATATCAAAAACTTTGTAGCCGACCATCCTACAGATACCACCAAAAGTATTTGGTATGCTTGTGTAGAAGGACCTGAAGCGGCTTCTTATACTCGCGGCACCGCCAAACTTGTGAATGGAAAATCAATAATAGCATTACCTGAACACTTTCGCTGGGTTTCAACAGATATTAATATGACCGTTTTAGTTACCCCTTTATCGGGCGACTCGAAAGGATTGGCGGTAATCAATAAGAATGCTATGGGATTTGAAGTAGTAGAATTATTGCAAGGAACGGGGAATTATGAATTTGACTGGGAAGTAAAAGCAGTTAGAAAGAACTTTGAGGAGTATCGTGTGATTAGAGATAAATCTGAATACGCACCCGTCAAAGGAGAAACTAAGCATGAAAGACAACTTCCTTCGCCCATAAAGCAAAAACAACCTGTACAAAAATAGCTCACTATTTTTGCGGTAACGAAATCAATGTTTAACATTTTTAATCATGAAAAAAACTATCAACTTATTATTAGGACTTGTTTTCCTATTTTCTTTTATGGCTTGCGAAAAAGACCCCTGCGAAAGCACTCAGTGCCAAAATGGGGGCAACTGCATCAATGGAAGCTGCCTATGTGCAGAAGGCTGGACGGGTACCACTTGCGGAACACATACTGCGCCCAAAAAAATAACGATTACCAAAATAGAGGTAGCCTTTCCCCTTAATAATCAAAGCGGGACGTATTGGGACGACGACTTTGCGCCAGATTTGTACATAAAACTGCTGCAAAACAACAGCCTTTATTGGCAATCACCGTATGGCAACAACAATTCTACGGGTTTGACTTATATTAGTCCTTCGCCTTATGTAGAAATTACAGATATACATGCTGAAATGATGTTAAGGCTCATGGATGAAGATGATGATTTTGATAGCAACGACCCTGATGACTTTATGGGAGGAGTAAGCTTTTCGAGCTGGAACGATTATCCTGCTGTAAAGGAACTTTCGGCAAGCTATAATGTTACTTTCAAACTTCATCTGACCTACACTTGGTAATCTTCACTTATTAACTTTTAGAATATTATGAAAAATGTTTTATTTATTTTGATGCTATTGGTAATAGCCATGATGAATAGCGCTTGCAAAATAGATCCTTGCAAAGACATAGACTGCCAAAATGGGGGAATTTGCGATAAGGGCGATTGTATTTGCCAAAATGGATATACGGGCGAGCGTTGCCAAACGAAAATAGACCCTTGTGCAAACATTAGTTGCCAAAATGGGGGCTATTGCGGAGACGGGAGCTGCCATTGCCCGCAAGGATATAGTGGCATTTATTGCGAAACTTATAATCCTTGTGCTGGGATAAACTGCCAAAATGGAGGCACTTGTGTAAGTGGTGCTTGTAACTGCCCGCCAGGATATTATGGCACTTATTGCGAATATCATCAAACAGCTACAGGGCTTATGGTTACTCGAATTGTTATAACCGATTTTCCCCAGACTCTGGGCGGAAATTGCTGGGATTATTATACTTCGGAAGGACCTGGAGGCTGCCATCCTGATATCTTCTTGACACTTGAATTTGGGAGTCCGCTCTACACCTACTCAACGGGGCATTATGAAGATTGTGTGAATACAAACAATTATAGTTATGATATCAATTCGTCTTTTTGGTGTGGTGTCAATACCGATATTAATTTGGATTTGCACGATTATGACATAAATACAGGAAATGATGCGATGGGGAATGGCACCTTTAATCTAGGTAGCTATGCCAATACTTGTCCTGCAAAGGTAAGTTTTACAGGTGCTAACCGCAAATATGATGTGTATGTTACTTGGACGTATTAATTCATTCATGTTATAGAAACGTATAGGAAAATGCTGTTAATAGCCTTATTTTATACGTTTCTATTTTTACTAAACTAACAATATGAAGCATTTATTTTCCATTATCTTATTCATTCACAGTCTATTGGCTATAGCCCAAAAGCCATCGGGCTGCCTGTTAGAAGTAGGCATTACAAAAGCTTCGGCTCAAGCCGAAAACAGGCTTTCTGTCCGTAGTTTGGGACCTTATGCTTCTGCGGAGGAGTGTGAACTCAAAAGCAAATCGCTCGCGAATACCACAGAAAAAATATATACCTCCAAAGCTTGCAAATGCAATACGACTCTCACCAAAAGAGATTCGACCCAAGAGGCGCAATATTTAGACAAAGTAGTGAATGAGCCGCTTGCGAACTGGTATATGGGCATGATGAACAATGTCAGCCGAGAAAAACTAAGCACTTTGCACACTTTGTTTCCGCAAAATAGCTACTTTGAGGCTGCTCTAACCCATTTTGGAACGGCTGC
>JAYUZN010000522.1:0-6251 GCA_043751755.1 Bacteroidota bacterium
TCCGCCGTAAATTGCCTTGTAGATTGCCTTCTTTTCGCCCCCAAGCATTACCCATTCTTTCTCGAATTTGGCATATTTAGCAGGGTCTTTGAGAGTGTCCCTCATTTTACGCAGATTTGCCTTTACTACTAATAATAACACCAAACGAGCGGGCGCAAAAGCCCCTTTTGAAAACAAATGTCCTTTTTCCGCTATCTGTGTGAAATTTACCCAAAATCACAAAACTTAATCTTACCTTTGCCCCGCAGATTCGTCTGTAAGAAAAATATCTAACAACTAAGCACAGATTAGAAATATATGAAACAAATAGTTAGGGAGTAAATAGTTGATTATTATACACTTTTGCTAATTTTCAATTCTCAATTTTCAATTACTTATGTCGCTCATTAAATCCATTTCAGGTTTTCGGGGAACGATAGGCGGAGTCCCCCACAAGAATCTTACGCCCATTGATATTGTACAATTTGCTGCTGCTTATGGTACTTGGCTACGTTCGCGTCATGCCGCTAACATTGTGATTTTGGGGAGAGATGCACGTCCTTCGGGCGAAATGGTGCATAATTTGGTGGCAAATACCCTTGTTGCGTTGGGCTTTGAAGTCGTAGATTTAGGGCTTTCTACGACCCCTACCGTAGAAATGGCTGTGCCTGATTATGGAGCTGCAGGCGGCATTATCCTGACGGCTTCCCACAATCCGGTGGAGTGGAATGCCCTCAAAATGCTGAATCATAAGGGCGAATTTGTTACCAAAAAAGATGGGCAGGAGATTTTGGATTTGGTAGAAAAAAATCAATATCGTTTTGCAGAAGTCAAAAATCTGGGGAAAATAACCTACATAACAGACTATATTCATACGCATATTCAAAAAATTTGCGCTTTGGGCATGGTGGATACGTATTCCATTGCAAAAAAGAATTTTAAAGTCGTGTTAGATGGCGTAAATAGCAGTGGAGGAGTGTTTGTTCCTATGTTATTGGAGGCTTTGGGGGTAAAGGAAATCGTGAAATTGCATTGTGAGCCTACGGGTTGGTTTGCGCATAATCCTGAGCCTTTGAAGCACAATTTGACGGATATTTGCCAAAAAATGAAGGAAGAAAAGGCGGATTTAGGCATTGTCGTGGACCCTGATGTGGATAGATTGGTGTTTATAGATGAACAAGGAGAGATGTTTGGGGAGGAATATACTTTGGTCGCTGTAGCAGATTACGTATTACAACATCACAAAACGCCTGTTGTGTCCAATCTTTCTTCGAGTCGTGCCTTGCGTGATGTGGCAGAAAAACAGGGCTGTCGCTATTATGCTTCGGCGGTGGGCGAGGTAAATGTAACGGAAATCATGAAACGCCATGATGCGGCGATTGGTGGCGAAGGAAATGGGGGAATTATTTTGCCCGAATTGCATTATGGACGTGATGCGTTGGTAGGAATTGGTTTATTTTTGTCGTATTTGGCAAAAAGCGGCATGACTTGTTCGGAATTACGGGCAACTTATCCCAGTTATTTTATGTCAAAACAAAAGATAGACCTGACAGAAGGGCAGGACGTAAAAGGCATGTTTGCGGCTTTTAAAGAAAAATACAAGTCCGAAAAAATAAATGAAATAGACGGTTTGAAGGTGGATTTTGCGGAATCTTGGGTGCATTTGCGCACTTCTAACACAGAGCCGATTGTCCGTATTTATACAGAAGCAAAGTCGCAGGAGGAGGCAGACGCACTGGCAGATAGGGTAAAAAGAGAGTTGTTGTAGGCTCACGCAGATTTTCGCAAATAAATAGCCTTTTTATCTGCGACATCTGCTTTCATCTGCGAAAATTTGCGTGAAATCCCCTCACTTCTGCTCAATCGTTACCCCATACACCACATTTTCAGGATATATATCCTCAAAAAACCGCAGCCAAGTACTTTCATTTTCGCAAATCAGCACATTACTATCCTTATCTGCCTGTTTTTTCACATATTTATAGCCTAATCCCCAAGCCGTTACTTGCAAAGCCATATAATCTTCTCTCGAAAATAGAATATAGGACGTTTCCATTTTTTTGCCTGTACGGGGGTGCGCCGTCCTGACGACAACCATAGTTTGAAGAGGGGGCAAAGGGCTGTCTTTTTCTGTCCACGTATAATAATCGGTGGGGATAATTGCGTTATTTAGCTCCTTCATGGCAGATTCGGCTAATCGAAAACCATGAGAAAGTAGTATTTTTGTGCGAATACTATCAGAGCTTTGATGAATCTGCAAAACATCAGAAAGGCTAAGATTTTGCGCAGAAATAGGGGAAATTATCCA
This sequence comes from Bacteroidota bacterium, assembly GCA_043751755.1. GTDB lineage: Bacteria > Bacteroidota > Bacteroidia > J057 > J057 > JAAFHL01. Next base: position 2,288 of record JAYUZN010000522.1, read on the forward strand.
TAAAAAAACGAATAATAACAGAGATATAACAGGTAGTTTGTTCATAATATCGGAGGTTGATAGTAAATAATTTATATATTTTAATGTTAATCGGTAGAAATTATCGTCATTACTTATCCTAATTCTCAATTTTCAATTCTCAATTACTTACCACCCCTCCTCCGTAACCTCGCACACAATATCTCCCTGCTCTGCCACAATATTTGCCAACTGCAAAATCGCAGAAAGGGCGATTTGCGAATAATTCTGCGATTCATTCTGAAAACCTGCGGCATTTGTTTTCCAAAGTCGCTGAATGAGCCACATGCCCCCAGATTTGGGATTGATGGCATTCAAAGCCGCCGAAACATTGCCCGCTCCTGCATGATAGCTGTGCATAACCAACAAACGAAACCATAAATCCGTCTCTTTGAAAGCAATTCCACGCTTTGTTAGCATCGCTTTTGTTTGCGGAATACACGTTTGTCGCATCAGCCTTGCCGCTCCTTGTGCCGACTTTTTGAAGTCTGTTCTATCATCTTTTTCCTCCGTAACCGTCAGCCCCATTTCTCTTGCCACTTCTGGCATCAATTGAAAAGAGCCTCTCGCGCCTGAATAAGAGGTTTTTACCTTTGAACCGGGGCTTTCTATCAGCAAAATGGCTTGTGCATACCAAGGGTCTGCTTTTTCTGCGGTAAAAACAGCGATTCCTTTGGCAATGTTAGGAATGGTTTCTTCAAATAAATAAAAATCTTTGCGCCCTTGTGCCGCCACAATTGTATTTTTGGGAGAAACATCATACTCTTTGCAACGCGCCAACTGAAAGGCTTTGCGCTGTGTTACAGACATTTTATTCCATTCTTTTGTTTCTGCATAGCCCAATATTTCCCTTGTTTCTAAGGAATAAATGATATAATGTTGTGGGTCTAAAGTAACAACTTCCTTCCAAAACATGACTTGTTGAAGTGTGTCCCAACCTTGTGCAAACAAATCTTTATCTTCTATAACTTTGTGGCAATGCACATCATCATTCGTTTTGACCGACAAAATTTTGTTTGTACGTTGCGCAGACAGGCTGATGGCAAGGAATAAAAACAGATAGAAAATATATTTTTGCATATATCGGCTTTATTTTTCACAAAGATACGCTGTTTTAGCTTATTTTTGCAGCATTAAGCAACACAAAATAATGAAAACGGTTAAAATCATATTTATTACCCTATTGTTAAGCCTTGTTATGGGATTTATTTTCCTGTTTTTGGGGGCTTTGTATGGGGGCAACTTCGGCTTTTTTAAGCTATGGGGATTGGTAGGCTATGAGTCGGCAGGAGTCTTTTTTGGACTTGTGGGACTTGTGGCAGGTGCGGTTTTGGGGCTGTATCTTTCATTGAGAAAAAAATAAGGTTTCATATTTCGCGCAGATTTTCGCAGATAGGGACGCAGATTTCACGCAGATTTAAGAATATTTGCGAAAATCTGCGGTTAAATCTGCGAAAATCTGCGTGAAAAACACACACAACAACATGAAAAATTATCTCTTTCTCCTTATATTTGCCTTGTTCCAAAGCTGTTCTACGGGCGAAAAGGCATTTACAGACCCGTTTGAGGCGCAAATGGTCGCAATTCCTTCGGGGAGTTTTGAAATGGGCTGCACCGAAGCGGACGGCAAATGTCAAGACAAAGAAATGCCTGTGCATACGGTAAAAATCGCAGCTTTTCAACTGTCGAAATTTGAAGTAACTCGGATTCAATGGCAAAAAGTGATGGGAACTCCTTCGCCAAGTTATTTCAAAAACTGTGATGATTGTCCTGTAGAATGGGCAAATCGCCAACAAATAGCTGCTTTTTTGCTGAAAATGAAGGAGAAAACAGGCAAATCTTATCGCCTTCCAACCGAAGCAGAATGGGAATATGCAGCAAGGGCCGGTGAAAAAACACGCTATTCAGGAGGGGAAAATTTGGCGGAATTGGCTTGGTATAAAGTAAATTCAAGTGGGAAAACGCAGCCTGTAGGCAAAAAAAAAGCTAATAAATGGGGCTTGTACGATATGTCGGGCAATGTTTCAGAATGGTGTTTAGATTATTATGAAAAGGAGTTTTATGCCAAAAGTGAGGCAGAAAATCCTTGTAATAAGACCGTTTCAGACTTTTATATTATGCGTGGCGGGAGTTGGATGTCGGGTGATGGCACGTGTAGGAGCGTTTGGCGAGGCTGGGTAAGTGGGCAAAGCAATAATTATGATGTGGGTTTTCGGGTTGCGTTGTGAGTTCATGCGAGTTTCACGCAGATTTTCGCAGATGAAAGCAGATAACGCAGATAAGAAAATTGTTTAAAGAGTGGCTCACTTTTTAAAAGTGAGCCACTCTTTAAACAGACATTCTCAAATTTTAAAAACATGTTAGAAGACCGTCTTAAAGACATCTCCGAAATCAGAAACTTGATGGAGCAACAGACTAAGTTCTTGTCGCTCAGTGGCTTGTCGGGGGTAGGTGCGGGAACTGTTGCCTTAATTGGGGCATATATCACTTACGAATATTTGCTGGCGAAAGGCATTTACCAATCCTTGCAAAGGACTTCAAGCTATGAGTTGATGGGCAATGAGTTGTTAGAATTGTTTGTTATTGCTTCAAGTATCTTGGTATGTGCTTTGTTAGCAGCTACTTTTTTTTCCTATAGAATGGCAAAACAAAATAAATTGCCTTTTTGGAACAAAACTGCCAAAAGAATGTTGATAGACATGGCAATTCCTTTGGGAGTGGGCGGGATATTTTCGATAGAATTGGCGATTTATAGCCTTGGCGGACTTGTGCCGGGTGCTACGCTTATTTTTTATGGCTTGTCTTTGCTCAATGGTGGCAAATATACGCAGCCCGAAATTCGTTATTTGGGCATCTGCCAAATCATGTTAGGGCTTATTGCAGGATTTTTTATCGGTTATGGCTTATTTTTTTGGGCAATTGGATTTGGTGTTTTGCATATCGTATATGGACTCATTTTGTACCAAAAATATGAGAGGAAATGAAAATTGAAAATTGAAAATTGCGCTGCACTTGTCGAAGTCAAAAATGAGAAATAACTGCGGTACAGTGAGCCTTGCCGAACTGCTAACTGTTCACTGCTAACTGCTAACTGTTCCCTGCTAACTGTTATGATAGAACAACTGAATAAAATATTTGATAGTAGAGTGCGATTAGGCATAATGTCGCTGCTTATGATACATGAGCAGGCGGATTACAATTTTCTCAAAAAAACCCTTGAACTCACCGATGGAAACCTTGCAAGTCATCTTACTGCCTTAGAAAAAGCGCAATATCTTTCTATCCAAAAAGCCTTTGTAGGGCGCAAAACACAAACGACTTACCTTGCTACGTCCCTCGGAAAAGCGGCTTTTGCAGAACATTTGACTGCGTTGGAACGTATAATTCAAGAAATGAAAATCAAATAAGTTTTAGTATCAGGCAGGTTTTCGCAGTTACATTTTGCATTTTATCTGCGAAATCTGCTATTATCTGCGTTCATCTGCGCGAAATACATGACTCCGCGAAATATATGACAGACAACGAATTTTTTGCCCTTGTTTCTTTATTAGAAGACAATGACGAGGTAATACACAAAGAGATAGAAAAAAAACTCCTTTCTATGGGCGAAAGTGTGATTCCGCGCTTAGAAGTGGAGTGGGGAAAAAATAAGCAAGCCCTTGTACAAGAACGTATTACAGAAATTATTGAAGATATACATGCACAAAGCACCCTTCAAAAAATCAAAACTTGGCGTTCCTCCGAGACAAAAGACCTGTTTGAAGGCTGGTTTATTATTTCGCAATATCAATATCCGACCCTACAAATAGACATTTTTCGCAACAAAATCAACCGCCTTGTGAATATGATATGGTTGGAAATGAGCTATTCAAACACCTATAGCGATAAAATTTTAGCCCTAAATCGTATCTTATTTGACATAGAAAAATATCATGCGCATACCAAA
>JAYUZN010000523.1:0-3215 GCA_043751755.1 Bacteroidota bacterium
AAATACGCAGAAGTTACAGAAAATACGCAGAAGTTGCAGAAAATACGCAGAAGTTACAGAAATACGCAGAAGTGCAGAAAATACGCAGAAGTGGGAGAAAATACGCAGAAGTTGCAGAAAATACGCAGAAGTTGCAGAAAATACGCAGAAGTTACAGAAATACGCAGAAGTTACAGAAATACGCAGAAGTTACAGAAATACGCAGAAGTGCAGAAAATACGCAGAAGTGGGAGAAAATACGGAAAAATAGGGCAGGTTAGCGGATAAAACGGAACTCAAGCGGAAAAGAGATAGGTAAAAAATAGGCAGAATCGGGGTAAAATACGGAAAAAGTAGGGCTGGTTAGCGGATAAAGCGGAACTCAAGCGGAAAAGAGATAGGTTTTTTTGATGAAAAAGATGAAAAAAATAAAGGCAGGGAACATAGGTGCTAATGACAAGTGGGCGAATCGAAGCTCAATGCCAATGCGCCACCCACCTGCATTAGCACTTGGCGTTCTCTGCCAAGAAATAAAAATGCTGTTTCAAATTAAATTTCCATAAAAATGAAAGCAAGTTTACTGATTTATCCAATTTTACTTATCCCGCTACTGGGGCGAGCGCAGACGGTGCAGATGTCTGTGTTTGCGGGAGGTGGCGGGTATGAAATAAATGCGTCTAATTCTGTGAGTTGGACGTTGGGCGAAGCAAATATTCTTACCTTGCAAGGCGGTAGCAATATTTTGACACAAGGTTTTCAGCAACCGAAATATGACATTACAACAAGTATCTTGTATTTTCAAGATAAGGGAATTATCGTGAAAGCATTTCCTAACCCTACGACTCATGAGTTAAGTATTTCATTTTCAGAGCTTACTCAAGAATCTATGATAATGGAAATCCTAGATTTGCAAGGAAAGTCCCTTGCGAACTACACCCTAAAAGAAAAAGAAAATAGCGTTTCTATGGCGGGCTTTGCTGCGGGAATCTACTTTCTTAACCTTCGTAGCGAAACGGGTAAAACCACAAGTTTACAAATTGTAAAACAGTAATTTTATTTTTTAACATATCATTTTTTCTTATGAAAAAGCTAACATCAATTTTGTTGCTCCTTTGGGCAACAGCAGGATTTCTTTGCGCTCAATCCCCGTATTTGATTAATTATCAAGCGGTTTTGAGAGATGGCAGCGGCAATTTAGTAACAACAGGCACTGTGAATTTGGGCATTTCCATTCATGACGCAATTACAGGCGGAAACAATCTGTATCAAGAAACGCATAGCGTTTCGCCTAACCCTTTTGGCATTGCAAATGTGAAAATTGGCGCAGGAACTGTACAAAGTGGGAACTTTAATACAATAGATTGGAGTAGTGGTGACAAATACATTCAAATTTATTACAATGGTGGTCCTCTTGGTACAAGAAATCAATTAGTTTCTGTTCCTTTTGCGATACACGCTAATAATGGGGTTCCTGCTGGTACAATTATGGCTTATGGAGGAACTGCGCAAAATATTCCTAATGGTTGGAAATTATGTGACGGTGCAACTATTAGTAGAAGTCAATATGCTAGCCTTTTTGCGGTTTCTGGTACACAATTTGGTTCAGGTGATGGGGTAAGTACATTTCATTTGCCTGATTTGAGAGGGCGTTTTTTGCGAGGAGTAGCAGGCGCAACAAATTTAGACCCTGATGCCGCAACACGAACAGCCATGAATACTGGCGGTTCTATGGGAAATCAGGTGGGAAGTGTGCAAGGGGATGCATTTCAAAGTCATAATCATGGAGTTAATGACCCTGGACATAACCATATGCAAAATTTTCAGGGGTCTGGTGGAAATCCCATCGCTACAATGAATAGCGTTGTTGGCGGAAATGGTGTTGTTCAACCCACAAATGTAGCTACGGAAAATAACGTTACGGGTATTAGCATACAATCCGCAGGCGGTTCTTCGGAAACTCGTCCCGAAAACGCATATGTTTTGTATATCATCAAATATTAATAGTGGAAAGAGAGAAAAGTCTTTGTCTAATACAAAGGCTTTTCTTACCTTTGTACGGATTTATTGGAGGCTATTCATTACTAAAAATACATTTGATGCAAGGATTGAAAATAGATTATGATTCTCACTGGAAGGAAATTATCGGAGAGTTTTTCGAGGATTTTACCGCATTTTTTATGCCCGATTTGTATAAGGCAGCGGATTTTACACGCCCTGTAGAATTTTTGGAGCAAGAACTCTTGGATATTTTTAAGACCAAATATAAAGGAAAACGCATCAATGATAAATTGGTAAAAGTGTATTTGAAAGATGGAACGGAAAAATGGATTTTAGTTCATATAGAAGTTCAAGCGAGTTTTGAAACGGAGTTTTCCGAAAGAATGTTTTTGTACTATGCCTTGATTTATACCAAATATTTGATAAAGGATATTACCGCCATTGCCATTTTTACGAATAATAAAGTTCCGAAAAGGTACAAAAAATATGAACACAGTTTATATGGTACTAAAATTTTGTATGAATATAACGCATATAGAGTGATAGACCAAAAAGAAGAGGAACTATTGAAAAGCAAAAACCCGTTTGCCTATGCGGTTTTGGCAAACCTATATGTTCTCCATACGAATCAAAACTATGAAGAACGGCTCATTCACAAAGAAAAAATGTTTGAAATCGCAAGAAATTTGGGCTATGATGAGAAAAAGTTGATAAGATTGCTTATATTTGTGAGAAATTTGATGGTTTTACCTGAAGAGTTAGAATTTCAATTTGCATCACATATCCAAAGTACATTTCAAAACGAGAATATTATGTTAGTAAATGAGGGTGATAAAAGATTATTTGAAGCCATGTGTGTGGCTATTTGTGGCGAAACGCCACAGCAGATGGCAGAGCGTTTGAAAGTTTCTATTGAAGAAGCAAAAATAAAACGTTCTATTATTCGTTATTATCAGAAAAATCAATTTGAAGGTTTGGCTGATTTATGCGAGGCGTTAGAAGTAGATTATCTGTTTGCAGAATCTACCATAACGGAATACTTAAATGAACAAAAAAAGGCATAGAACAAGAGCATTGCCGAAAATGCCGCCCAGCCTAAGCACAAAGCCCAAGCTCGGCGGCACTTCTGCAATGCCAGCCGTTAGTAGCCACTCATAAAGTATTGGTTATCAAGCAAGTAGTTTAGTCAAAATTTGGGCAAAAAAGTTTTTATCTCCATTTCATTACGATAAAACCCT
>JAYUZN010000524.1:0-1907 GCA_043751755.1 Bacteroidota bacterium
CTCCTCCTTCGGCGGGCGTTCATAGCGATTCCAAAACTGCGTATGCGCCAGCTGTTTGTCCTTGAATGATACTTTGCTTGAACTAAATATGCCCCATTCATCAATTTTGCGATTAAGTTCATAAACCTCTTTTTCCAATAAAACATTCAGTTTTTCGCTGATGGTTTTGTTTTCGAGCGAAAGTAAATCGGCAAGGTAAAAATCGCCGTCTATAATGCTTGCTTTTTTTACCAAGTCCCAATTTACCGCAATCGTGGGTTTAACCGCTTCTAACCATTTGTTATAAATGATAATAAAATTATTTTTGTCAATTTTGGTTTTCGTTAGCCCCCGTTTGCTCTCTACAAAATTCTGTTTGATAAATTGCTGCAATTCCTTGTCATCTTTTTCGTAGTCGAAAAGAAGGGCTTTATTGTCAATGTTATTTTCTACTTTTTTGTAGATAAGTTGAAATTCCTTCGTTTCATGGTTAGAAGGGGCAACATTCCAGTTAAAATCGTTTTGATAAAAGACTTCTTGAATTTCATTATACGGAATAAAGGCAATTTTTTCTCCATCAAAAGCCCCTAAAAAGGGCGGTGGCAAAAAGCTATCAAACGTTCGAGCTTTGCCAATCGTCAGAATAAGCTGAACCAAAGACTTGCGAATATCCGAAGAACCTTTTTTTGCTTCTGCCCAAAGCAGCGATTCTTGCTCAAACAATTCCTGCGAACTTTGATACATAGCTACGCAAAAGTCCACATTTCCTATTCTTTTGGCGCAGTCATGCAGCCAAAAATAATCTTGGGCTACTCTTATTTTGAGTTCTTCTTCTCTTATATTTGGATATTTCATGGATAGAAAGCAATACATTTTTTATGCTCCAAAGATAGGCATTTTGGCTGTATTTGTAAGAAAAAAGGCAAAAAGTGCGAATAATTCCTTATCTTTGCTATCTATTTAAGAAAAATATGCACATTCCAAAATCCTATCGTTACTACAAATTATCTGATTTAGCGGCAATTTGCCATATTCAAGCCACAGAAGCAGAAGACTTACTTCAGCCTTTCCCCGAAATTCAACCTTCGGAACTGTTGCGCATGAATTTATCGCGCAATCTGCGTATGCCTATGAAAAACGAAAAAGCAAAATCAGAGCTCATTGTAATGCCGATTTTGGTGGAGGCTTGGGCGATAAACAAGCATTTTAAACCCATTTCGGGGCTTACTTTTAATGTAGAAGCCTCCAAGGGCTTGAAAGGGGTTTGTGATTTCTTAATTTCTGATGACCCTGATGCCTTTGAGCTCATGTCACCTGTTGTTTGTATTTTTGAGGCAAAAAATTACAATATAGAAGATTGGTACGGGCAGTGCGGGGCAGAAATGTATGCGGCTCGCTTATTCAATGCACAAAAAGGCAATGACATTCACACCATTCATGGCGCAGTAACAAACGGCTTTACGTGGCAGTTTTTGAAATTAGAAGGGCAGACTTTATTCATTGATTCTCAACGTTATGGATTAGCAAACCTGCCACAATTGTTGGGGGCGATTCAAAAAGTGTATGATTTTTATAAGTGAAAAAGGGATAAAAATCCTTATCTTTGCTTATCCATTTCAGAAAAAATAACAATATATGCACATTCCAAAATCCTACCGTTACTACAAATTAGCAGACTTGGCAGCAATTTGCGGCATCAATTCCGAAGAACAAAGCAACCTATTAGGTGCGATTACCTTTATTTCTCCTTCAGAAACGTTGCAAAATGTGTTGGATAGGAATTTACGTATTCCGATGAAAAATGAAAAAGCCAAATCAGAATTGATAGTCATGCCTGTTTTAGTGGAAGTTTGGTACATCAATCAAAGATTTAAACCTCTTTCGGGGCTAAGTTTCAACATTGATACCGCAAAAGGGCTAAAAGGGGT
>JAYUZN010000525.1:0-2956 GCA_043751755.1 Bacteroidota bacterium
ATCGCAGAACAAAGAGATTGCCGCAAATTTTCGCTATCCGAACCCGCAAGGCAAAATGCACAGCGAAAAATCGGCAATCTTAGTCGTTGCATGAGATTATAGGATAAACTAAGCCCGACAAACTTAGCGTATTCCCAGCCGCACAAAAAACAACCAATGCCCAGCCGCACGAAATCCACGCTCCGCATTCGTTGTTTTTTTGCAGCCGCACGAATTATAGAGATAATTTTTTCAAGTTTTTCAAATAAATTTTCTTAATTTTACAACCAAAATATTTTTATCATGAAACTTTTTTACTTTTTTATTTTTTTACTATCCATACAGATAGTTTTGGGGCAAAACCGAAAGCCTACACCTCCTAATGGTGTGGAATATCCAATTACATACAAAAAGATTCTAACCTCTGTAGTAAAGGTTAGCCCGACTATTTTTCAAGATGAGAATAGCAAAACAAGCCATTTCTCAACGAATGGCGGGACAAGAGCAGGAATAAATTTAGTAAAAGGAACAATCGTAGATGATGGCGAAGATAGTAATGATGTTACAGATAACACAATTGCTGTTTCTACTGATTATACGACTTGCGCTGGACAACAAACAATTGTAAGTGCCAAAAATTCAAAAATATCTTTTTACAAAATAGACGGAAGCTCTTTAGGTTCTACGGAAATTAGCTCATTTGTAAATAACCCTGTTAATGGTTATCAGTATTCTGACCCTAAATTGTTATTTGACTCAGATTATAATAGGTATATTTTTTCATTTTTTCGGGTAGATCCTTTATTTACTGAAACGGTTTTATATGTGTATGTTTCAGAAACTTGCGACCCGTTGGGTGTTTGGTATGGGTTAATTATTCCCGATACATTGTTCTTGGATAGCACAGGTACAGAAGTATTGGATAGACCTGTTATAGGAATGTCGCAAAGGGAGTTGTATATATCTATTAATGCAAGCGATGATGGACAAAATTCTACCTTCAGAGGAAGTAGATTGCTTGCAATAGAAAAAGATAGTTTTTATTATCAAAAAGCTGTTTTTTTGCGAAATGTGCAAATACCAGGGATAGACCAGATTTATGGTTTACATCCTGTTTCATATGGGTATATTGGTAATTATTACCCAGGAATATACTTGGTTTATACCAAAACGACCACCCCATTTTCAGGATTTGATTCTGTCTATATGTATAATGTTACCGCAGATATTTTTACGGATACTGCAAAATACCTTAGATTTGCCTATAAAACAACTACGTATAATGAACCTTTGGATGTTGGACAGAAAAATGACCCTGGCTTATTAAGAGTTAAAATAACAAGAATATATGATGCTTTTTATTTTAATGGAACTATACACTTTGTGTATCATAAAAAGGGAGGTGTTAATCCTAATTTTTCTGAAATCTCCTATAACCGAATAGATGTTGCAAATAACCAGCTCACAGAAAGTGTATATTCCAATCCCAATTATGCTTGTGCTTATCCTTCAGTATCGATGTTTACTAATGATACAACAGATAAATCAGCTTTAATAGGGTTCTTAACATGTGGACCTAATTCATATCCCTCTTTCCATGCTGTTGCATGTAATGATAGTTTAGTTTGGGGGAGTGAGTTATCAATCATAGAAGGGGATACATTTATGTTGGGCGGCGGGCAATGGGGTGATTATTCGGGTGCATTTAGAAACCATAGTGCTACTACAGAGCCTATTTGCTGGCTAAGTGGGCAGTACTCCTCTACTTCTATTATTCATTTTGACTCTTTGGTTATTATTGGTAATGATACATTTCCAATATCTCATACAGATACACTTTTAAATGTTCACACTTATTTAGCCGAAATAAAGAAGAACGCTTTTGGTAATTCTATTTATGAGGCAAAAAACGTGATGCCTATAAAAGTTTATCCTAATCCTACACAAAGTAGCTTTCATATTGATTTGCCAAAAGGTGTAAAACAGCAGGAAATAAAGCTAAAAATGTATAATATGGAAGGTAATTTAATCAAAAATTACTACCAAGGTTCGACTACTAGCATACCTCCGATATTTGAACTTCCCAATTTGCCAGCAGGAGTTTACATTATTGAATTATCTAATAAAAATAATAAACCATTAAGCTATGAAAAACTGTTGGTATATTAGTATTATTTTGTTATTGTTATTAGGCGCAACTTGCAAAAAAAATGTTAATACACATTCTGTTATTAACAAGAAAATATTTTTCATTGATTATTGCGCTATTGTAGATAGTCTGAAATTTTTGCCTGAATTTGACTATAATTTAGTAAAAGATAAAACGAAAATATTGGTACATCCTCTGACTTCTATGATTGATACAGCCACAATTAATAATTACAAAAGACAAGGATATAGAGTAGTTTTAATGCAGCCTCAACCAAATTTGAGAGAACAAGATTCTGCTAGATATTCAACTGGTTATATGTATTTAGCAGAAAAGATTATGATAAAACGAATAGCAGATTCCATTAATCGTAAAACAGGGATAAAACCAAGCACAGAAACGGTTTGGTATATTTATACAGAAAAACTAAAAAAAAGGAAATGCCAATAATTAAGTTTTCAATTTCCATCATCATATTTTATTATTTATATCATGAAACAATTCATAATTATCGTAGTTACGTTATTTTCTTGGAAATTAGCCTTTTCCCAGACTTGCCAAGAAGTGTTTGTTTCTGAAGTCGTTTTCTCCAAAGATTCTACGCAAACTTTAATCGGTAGTACAACTTCTTGGATTGAGAACTATGCTTTAGAATTGTACAATCCTACTAATGCTGACATTGATTTGTCGCAGTATAGTATCCATCTTATTCCTCAAACGGGAAACCCTACTATCATCACTTTGACGGATAGTATAAGAACAGAAGCTACTTATGTTATTTCCAAATTAGGGGCAGATTTTGATTTGACGAGCCTTTCGGAAATGGTT
>JAYUZN010000526.1:0-2747 GCA_043751755.1 Bacteroidota bacterium
CTACTGCTGCAACTTACGACTTGACTTTGCTTACTACAGATAGGGATTTTGGGCATTTGGCAGAGAATTTTCTGAAATTGCAGAGGGTAGAAATTTGAAATATTGTTTTTTTCGGAACGGCAAAACACAAGGTAAGGATTGAAAAATAAATAACTTGATGATTTAGTTATAGCAGCCATTTTGAGCATTTCTTAGTGCCGTAGGCACGAAATATTTATAGAAAATCGAATTCTCCCCCCAATTTATTGCGTTTTTCGTGCAAGCACGAAAAACAAGAGGGGGAGTGGGCATGTTTTTTTTCTATAAATATCGCGTCCCTACGGGACTATAAAACCGTGAAGTTATTTTATTTTCATTCCTAATGTATATTATCTTTAAATAATAATAAAGAATATAACAACAAATCATAGCTATCTTCTCCATGGTTTTAGGTGTGTTTTGAAAATGAAAAATCTTTTGTAGCTTCTAATAAGGCTTTTTTTACTTCGGCTCTTTTCAAGATTTCTGCATAGTTTTCTTCTGTATGAACTTTTGTAGTATCTTGATTATGAACATGTTTAATGTTTTCCATACCAAAAATAGGCGAAGTCAAAAGTTGATTGGGCAGTAAATTTTCTATGTCAATTTCTATTTTTTCTACTTGTGTGCCTTTTTCTATATCACTTGTAACATGGTAAAAAGCGGAATTTGCGGGCATTCCCAAAAATGTGATGGCACTATGCGTAGTAACAATAAACTGTACTTTTGGAAAAATTTCGGACAATAAACGGGGAAATTCTCGCTGCCATTTAGGGTGAAGATGGGCTTCAAGTTCGTCTATGAGGACGATGCCCGTTAATTCTTGTGGTAATTTGTGAGGCTGATTTTCAGAAAGTCTAATTATCATATCTCCTACCATGGCAAAAATACTCTTATGACCTGCGGATAATTTTGAAGTTGGGATAAGAGATTCGCCATCGGAAAACACCAAAAAATTATTCTTGCTACGGCTTTCATTCGTTTTAGCAATTCCAATATTACGTATGTTTGGTAATAATTTTTCAAAAATACCTTTTATAACATCAAATGAGTTTCTGTTTTTTCTAAGCCATGAGCCAATATCTAAAAGTACCCCATCAGTATTAAACAAATTATATACAGGACTCCTTTTAGCCATTCCTTCTTCCATACTTTCTGGGCTTTGTAGTTGTAACCGAGAAGCTCCATAAGCAATAAAATCCGCTAATTGTGTTATATCTGATAAAGGGTTTTTAATTCCTAAATATTCATTATAAATATAATCCCCGTTCTTGCCCATAATTTCCGCTTTAATTATGGTAGAATCTTTTTCTTTTGTAAGCATTCTATCGGCTTGCTCATCATAAAACCCAAATAGTCCTATAGCAATTGCCTGCAAAATAGAGGTTTTTCCATAACCATTTTCGCCCGAAAAAACAATAAACTGGCAATCGGAAGGAATATCAGAAATAAGCAGTGTTTTTATAGATTGAAATGAGTTAATAAATATGCTTTTTAAACAATAATCAAACTTAGATTCGACAAAAGTCTCCTCTAATAAATTTTCTTTATCGATTAATTTTGTTTTTTTCGAGGTTCTATAATTATTTAGCCAAGCAAGCGTAAATTCTATTTCAGATAATTCTGAGTAGGTAAATGTCTGTATTGCATTATTATTGTCAAAATGAATAACTTTATTCCTAAAATTCAGAAACTTCCTTAAAATAGGCTTCACTATATTGCTAAATTCACTATATAAATCAACATACCATTTCTTTATAATGCCATCTACGATTTCAATATGTTTATTGGAAGATAAGGATTTTAATTCAATAATACCTTCATCATATAAGATAAACAGCAAATAAGCCTCTGAATATTGACCCACATACATGAGAGACGCATTATATTCCCCCAATTTATACAAACGCATAGCAGCGTCATACAATTCTTGCAATTTATCGATTTCTTTTTGCGTTATCGCCATATTGATTTATTTTTGACAAAAATACATACTTGTAACCTATATAAAAAATATATCTGCAAATTTTGAATAAAACTTGCAGATATATTGCTTTTCAGAAAGTAACTCAATGCTTCCGTCTCACTTTTACCTTTTCTTTGCCCTTCTCACTTTTGATAGAAGTCTTGGTTTTCACCATTTTATCTAAAACCACTTCCAAATCTATTTGCCGTTTTGCGAGGTCGGTTCGTAGCACTTTCACCATCACCTCGTCTCCCATTCTAAACACTCTGCCCGAATGTTTGCCTGTGAGGGTCAATCTTTTTTCGTCATAATGATAAAAATCGTCTGAAATAAGGTGAATCGGAACCATGCCTTCGCAAAGTGTTTCAGGCATTTCTACATAAAAACCAGCCTCTTTTACGCCAGAAATCACCCCTTTAAACTCCTTGCCAATCTGTTCAGACATAAATTCGACCTGCTTGTACTTTATAGAAGAACGTTCTGCTTCAGCAGCTGTTTTTTCCATTTTGGAGCAATGCTTACATTCGACCTCCAATTTTTCTTGAAAACTGCGATAATCTTTGTCCAAATATTGAGTAAGCAATCTATGTACCATCACATCAGGATAGCGGCGAATTGGGCTGGTAAAATGGCTGTAATATTCAAAGCCCAGACCAAAATGTCCAATGTTATTGGTGGAATAAACCGCTTTTGCCATAGAACGAATGGCTATTTTTTCGATAATATTCTGCTCAGGTTTGCCTGCGATTTTGCGCATCAAATT
>JAYUZN010000527.1:0-9422 GCA_043751755.1 Bacteroidota bacterium
CCCACAGGAGCAGCAGGTTGAATCGAAGGATTCACATTCCAAAAACGATTCATCACATACCAACCCGCAGGATTGTTGGAGTAGGGCGCAGTTGGGGCAGAAATTTGGGTAAAATAGGGACTTGAACCATAACCTGACAAGACTTGCGCAGGCGTTATTACTGCTGTAGCATCTTTTTTGAGGGATAAAAGCAGGCTATTTGTTGCCCCAGATTTGTAGTAATGCGTCCAGCCATTTGCATCTTTTTCCTCCATATCTGCATTAAGAATATTTTGAGAAAGCGTATTTGCAGGCACTTTTCCTCGAATTTGGCAAAAATAATTGTCTATAGCCCTATTTCTTGAATCGTCCAAAGCGAGCAAGGAATTTCCCCCAATCATCGCAAAAGCTACTCGATGCTCCCCTCCTGCTGCAATGTTAAAAGGACCCGCAGAAATAAATTGCATAATGTCATTTTGCGTAGTTACCGCCGCCGAACCCAAAGAAGGGGTATTTGCAATACAAGCATATTTGGCAGAATCCGTAAAAACAGCATTGCTACCCGTATAAGCCCGCGTATGAAAACCATCATCATTGAGCAAAGCCATTGCATAATAGTCTGTATAGCCATTTTGGTTGGCATAAATCATTTTTTTACTTGCATCATAATTGCAGAGATTTTTGCTATACGCCGCAGGGTCTAAAGGATTGCTTTGAATGTCCCAATCCGCAAAAATTCCTGCATATAAGCCATTCAAAGCCGTTGCCCCAGTGTTATGAATTACATATTCCATAATAATATAATCATCATTGTTGGCATCAGTGTAATTGTAAAGATTGTGATTGACCGTTACAGGCATTACAGCCGTTGTAAATTGCGCGTTCCATTCCTTATCTGAAGACAGAGGACTGCCATTTTCAGCAATTATTGTTGTAGAAGTAATATCTTTGTCCTGTGAGCCATTTATCAGACGAATATTATTGGCTATTTTATTCGCAGCATTTCCAATCAAAATTCCGCCTTCATATAAGGCAGAATTGGTTATGCCATTGTGTTTTACCCCAATTCCACGCGTAACCGGGTCGTTTATATAATAGCCGATTTCGCCTTTTCCCGAAACCGTCAAATCATACAAATTATTCGTAATATCCAATACATTGGGATTTGCGACATACAAAATATATTCAAAATCCGTATAATTGCGCAAAGGGTCAGAATACGCCACTTTTATGGCGATTTGCAAATCGGCAGGGGCAGACAGAGAAACCTGAAATTGTAGGGTATGCGCCAAAGTAGCCAAAGGCACAACCACGCCGGGCGAAAAAGAGGCAGGACTTAACAAAGTAATATAGGGCGCGCAAACTGCATTTGGCACATAACTCACCATCAAATTGAGGGCAGAATCCAACCAATTTATATAGCCCAAATCCAAAGTTACGGTTTCGCCTGACTCAATATCCGTATCTGCATCTCCCGCAATCGCCATTGTATCTGCATTTATGCGCATAGAAGGCAATTTTATGCTATCCTTCACTGCCTTGTACATATCCAACCTGCCCGAACCCAATTTGTCCTGCATATAGGCAGGATTGCTTCCGCCATAAACAGCTGCATAATTCGCAGTAACCCGCAAACGTTGTGCGGCTTGATAGCCCGTATAAGCTGCATTTCCCAAGTCGTAATGAAAACGCTTATAGGCAAGTGCCGTTCCTGCTGTGCCTACGGGAGCAGCAAAAGAGGTAAAACCTGCCGTTCCGGGAGTCATCAAATCTATCGTATAATGCCAAGCAGAATTAGGGGTTTTTTGTCCAGCCGCCTGCAAAGCTCCCGTAGAAAGCGCGCGCCGATACGCCGCCGGATAGTTGATAGCCTCCGCATAGTCATTTCCAGCCGCAGCCACAACCGCAGCCCCTTTGTTAATTGTGGCATAATTTACCACATCTTCGCCATAAGCACTATATCCCGGTCCACCCCACGAGCAGTTCACAATCACACAGCCATTATCTACCTCATACACAATGCCTTCATAGCCATACGGAATGCTGCCCCCCTGCCCAGCTTTCACATGTGTATGCCCAGAGTTAAATGACGCACCTGCCCCTTGAAAACTATTATTTGTATTTGCCCCATATTTTTTGGCAACCTCAAATCCATGCGCAAAGACCGTTCCCTCCGTAGGGTCATTGTCATTTCCATTCATATCCCAGCCGCGATAGTCGTCTATATAGCCATTTGCGTCATCATCTATGCCATTTATAGGAAATTCGGAGGCTTTTATGATAAAATTCCCGTCCATTTCGGGCTGCGCAAACTTATAGCCTGTGTCCACAAAACCCGCCAATACATTGTGGCTGCCTATCGTAATATCCCAAGCCTGAAACGCCCGAATATCGGTCAAAGTATAGGCATTAAAATGGATATTCGGCTGCGGGTCATTGGGAATGAGGTCAGTATGATAGATAATACGCGGCTCTATATATTCATACGCATCTTCTGTCCAAAGCAGATTTATTGCCGCTTGCACCGAAATCGTAGAATCAAATTTGAGGTTATAAATGGTAGAAATGTCCACCATTTTTTCGCCAAACTGATTCACAGCCCTTTCTGCGATTGTATGATTGGGAAAAAGGGGCTTTGCTTCTGTTTTTATCTTCGCAGAAAAGGCTTCAAACGAGGGCAAAGCTATGCCATTTGCACGCATTGCGCTGCGATAAGCAGGTTTGAGTTTCACAATCATTTCGCCTTTCATGTATTCTATGTTGGGAGAAATGCGATATTTTCCGCCTTTGAAGGTTTGTGAAAATGCGTGTATGCAAGAAAAAAATAAAATCAAAAATAATAATAAACGTGCCATAGTAAATGAGAAATGAAGTTCAAAATAGTTTATGCAAAAATATTGCCGAAAGGTACAAAAATATTTCTATAAGTGGTTCTTATAAAATAAACGAGGTTAAATTATCGGGATAGCTGCCGCAAGCGTCCACTTGTGGCAGTTTCTTGAAGCGTCCGCTTCCCTACTCGAAGCGGACGCTTCAAGAAAGGAGGTACAAGCGGACGCTTGCACCAGCAATACAACTTATTTACGTTTCATTCCTAATAGATTTAACTTGAAATATAAATAAAAAAACATGACAACTTTTTCCCTCAATGAATGTAGAATGTTATATAATACGGCTGCCGAAAAAGAATCGGCTGCAAAACAATTATTAGCCTTGTCAGAGACTTGGAAAGACAAAGAAGCCCTTGCAGAAGGCTATTTTGGGGCAGCAAATATGATTTTGGCGAAATATGCTTTTTTTCCCTTCACAAAACTGAGTTTATTTGAGACAGGGAAAAATGCCTTAGAACATGCGATAAAAGCTGCCCCAAATGTAACAGAATTGCGTTTTTTACGTTTAAGTATTCAGCAATCTGCCCCACATATATTGGCTTATTATACGAACATTGCCGAAGATAAAGCCTTCATTTTGAGGCATATAGAAAATGAAGACAAAATATTACAACTCACTTTCCAAACTTTTTGCCAAATATATGAGGTTTAAACAATAATTTTGTCCTTTGGTTCACGCAGATTTGCGCAGATAAGAGCAGATTTCGCAGATAAAACATCTTGAGAAATCTGCGTGAAAGCCTCTCAAATATCGAAATATTTAACATAAATGAATACACATTCTGACTCACTTACTACTCCTTTCTGCTCAACGATTTTGCAAAGAAAATGGATATGTCCTGCAAAAGTATCGCTGCCTGCAACGGCTGTGGAAATGCACCATTTTAGCGGCATAGAAGCCGTTCCTGCGCATTTGTGGGACGCTTTGCTCTGTGATAATACGTATTTTTTGCAAAAAAATTACCTCTTAGCTATCGAAGAATCGCTGGGTGGAAAGGATAATTTTCGCTATTGTGTGGTAACACAAAATGAAAAAACGGTCTTAATTGCGGCTTGTCAAATCATTAAATTTGATATGAAGCAGACCTATAACTATACAAAAGGGGCGGAAGTTGCCAAATCTTGGTGGGGGAAAGTGAAAAATACGGCGGCACATCAAATTAAATATTTTGCAGAAAACATTGATATTCAACTATTAGTATGCGGAAATACTTTTTTGTCGGGCGAATATGCCTTCAAATATCATAGCGATTTGTCGGAACAAGAAGCGATAAAAATGCTGACAGAGGCTTTGGAAAACCTGCGCAAAGTGGAAAGCAAAAACGGGCGAAATATTCGTGCTATTTTGATAAAAGATTTTTTCTTAGATGCTGAACACCCCGAATCTTTGCTGAACGAAAAGGGCTATCATACTTTCAAAGCTGAACCGATAATGCACCTCGAAATCCCTGCGGAATGGCAGACTTTTGAGGATTATTCAAATGCCCTTGCCTCCAAATATCGGCAGAGATTGAAAGGGGCTTACAAAAAAAGTCAGCCTTTAACACAACGGGAATTGACTTTGGCAGAAATGGAGGCATGGCGAGACAAAATGTATTATTTCTTTGAATCTGTGGTAAAAAAGGCTGGTTTTAATTTGAAAGAAACGCCAAAAGACTATTTTATTTCCTTAAAAAAACATTTAGGGGCAGATTTCCCTGTTTATGGTTATTTCAAAGACGAGGAATTGGTGGGTTTTATGTCTATGATTCATACAAAAGACCATTATGAGGGGCATTTTTTGGGCTATGAAGAAGCAACAAATCATGAATATAAACTCTATATGAGAATGTTATATGATATGATTCATTTTTCTATAGCAGGAAAAGTGAAAATGCTGAACTTTGGGAGAACAGCTTTGGAAATCAAAACGACCGTAGGCGGCGTGCCGAATGAGGCGAATTTATACCTAAAAGTCAGCAATTCTATTTTCAATCGCCTTGCTACGCCTGTTATGCAAAGCATTAAAACAGAGCCTTTTGTGCAAAGACACCCGTTTAAGGGAATGGAAAATGTGGAGGGAAAAGATGAAAATTAATTTTAGTAAGCAGTTGAAAATTGAAAATAAGTATAAAGAACTGATAGCCAATTATTTACTACTTATATTTGTTTAGCTTATTGCTAACTTGACTCATTTTTTCGTAAAGATTATCCATAAACTCAATTCAAGCAAGTGGTGATTATATATCTGAACTCATTTTCAATTCTCCATTTTCCATTCCCTAATAATGCACCAAATATCTGCCCTCCTTCACAAAGAATTGTTGTTAGAATGGAAGCAAAAATACGCTTTAAATGGCTTGTTACTCTATGTTACAAGCATGGTTATTGTGGTTATTTTAGCTTTTTTGGACAAAACACAAACCGTCAGACTATCTCCGCAAACTTGGTGTGTCATGTTTTGGCTCATACAGCTTTTTGTGGCAGTAAATGCCGTAGCAAAGAGTTTTATGGGCGAAAGTGAAGGACAAATGATGTATATGTATGGCTTAGTTAGCCCAACAGCCTTAATGTTAGCGAAGACTTTTTACAATTTTTTGCTGCTTTCTTTCACAAGTTTCTTGTCTTTTTGCCTCTACACTTTGATGACAAAGGTAGAAATAGGCAATATTCCCCTTTTCTTCGCAGCCCTTTTTTCGGGCGCATTAGCCTTTGCCGCAAATCTCACGCTTGTGAGTGCCATAGCCTCAAAAGCCGAAAACAAAAATACATTGCTTGCTGTTTTGGGTTTTCCCCTTACCGTTCCGATTTTGCTTACCCTCACTCGCCTCACAGAGCAGACTTTGACAGGCGTAGGTTTCCCCGAAATGAGTTCCCGTTTTGTGATGTTATGGGGCATTTCTGGGGTTTTGATAGCGATTTCGGTGATTTTGTTTCCGTTTGTGTGGAAAGAATGAGGCATTTATTTCTCGCAGATTTGCGCAGATGTGGGCAGATAACGTAGATACATTGCCTCTTATCTGCGTTATCTGTTTTCATCTGCGAAAATCTGCGTGCCTTAGATAATTGGCTGATTAAACGCCAATTTGACCAAATCTACTTGTGTTATTGGAATCAAATTCACCCCAAATTTCTTCACAATCAAATTCATTATAGGGTCATTTTGAATTTTGCGTATCATGCGCGCGGTTTGCTCTTCGTCATAACCCATCACCATTTGGTCGGTGAGGTGCAAATGATGAACGGCATAATAAAAACCTGCAATAACATACGGACCAAAAGGCGTGAAGGGCAAATCAAAAGAACTGCCCGTAATATTAAACACCGTATTCGGCATATATTGCTCACTTTCAATGCCTTTCATAGTGAGATAATAATTGGCAGCCAACACACGCGAGGACATTTCGGGGTCAGACATACAAAGCAAACCTGCATAAGGGTCTTGTTTGGCAGATTGATCGTCCAAAATCGCATCATCTTTTTTGACGCGCTGCCGAATATCCAACTGAATATCGTCCCAAAAAGGCACAGCAGGTTTGCCGTCATCAAGGCGAATGAGGGCATGAATGGAATAATCCTGAATCCCCGCCGTAACCTGTATGCCAAAACGATTCAATTCTGCATCTGCAGAAATCATTTTTTCCAAAATAGCCCTTTGTGTACGCGGGTGCGTCCGTAGGTTATCTATGCTATTTATCCAATCTCCTGCCAGATAGCCGTCATGCGCATAAATCTCCCGCAATAAAGTCCGAATTTTGTGGTCTTCGTCTATTATAAGGGTTTGTCCCTTGATTTCTACCTGCAATTTTTCCGAAATAATCAACTGTTCTAACTCAATGCCTACACCTGTTGCGCCGAGCATACCACAATTCAAGGGGGAACTCGGCACAATATTCATTTGGTAAATATGGCTGATGTATTCCTTGCGGGAATGTTCGTCCAAATGCCCATGCGTTTGAATATGAATGTAATAGCGGTTTTGGGCAAATTCGCCATTTGTAACGCGCTGATTTTGCTCTATTGTGCGTTTCACATCCATAAAAACATCTTGCGTAACAAAAGACCCTGCAGCTCTAATTACATGAAAATCAATGTCTATGCCTTTGGCGCGGTAGGTGTTTACCGCATCAGAAATGGCATCTACTTGTGCATGATTGAGGTCGCGCGCATCGGCACAACCAATAAGGATATGTACTTCTTGTTCTGTATATGTGTGCATATTGTTGGTTTTGAAGGGCAAAAATAGGCTTTTTTGGGGATATATTAAAGCCATAATGATTTTTTTCTGTACCTTTGTAAAAAATAATCTTTATGCAGCATCATATTATCACAGAGCTTTTGCAAGAGCGCGATGCCTACGAAATCTTGCAACTCGCCCAACAAAAACTTGCCGAAGAAGCCGAAAGAAGGCTTCTGTTTTACAATGAAATAACAGAGCAAGAAAAAGCTGAGTTTATTATGGGCGAAATCATTGTGCATTCGCCTGTGAGGATTGAACATAATGAGGCTACCATTTTCTTAGTAGCTTTGTTAAATACATATACCAGAATCCACAAACTTGGCAAAGTAGGTATGGAAAAAATCCTCATTCGCCTCACAAGAAACGATTATGAGCCAGATATTTGTTTTTTTGGCAAAGAAAAAGCAGCGAATATCAAGCCGAGACAGACAATTTTTCCTGCCCCAGATTTTGTGGTAGAAGTGCTTTCAGATAGTACAGAAAAACGAGACAGAGGCATAAAATTCTTAGATTATGCTGCTCATCAAGTCCCAGAATATTGGATAATTGATGCAGAAGAAGGCTTTGTAGAACAGTATATTCTGAAAAATGGAGAATACAATTTGTACCAAAAATTGCATGAAGGAGAAATAGAAAGTGCTGTAATTGAGGGTTTTAGGATTCCTGTAAAAGCTATTTTTGACGAAGACGTGAATATGGAGACATTGGGAAAAATGTTTCAATGAATTAGGGTAGATTTTTTTTCTTATCTTTGTAAAAATAATGAATATCAAGCATTCGCATTTACACAACAAAAAACATTTTCTCATGTCGTATATTCAATTATACCAACAAATTAGCCAACTTCCCGAGCAAATGAAAGGGGAAGTAGCACAATTTATCCAGTTTTTGTTGTATAAACAAAAGGAAACAAAACCTATCAAAAAGCGTCAATTTGGTTTTGCAAAAGGAAAAATAAAAATCATGGACGATTTTGACGCACCTTTATCGGAATTTAATGACTATATGCCATGAAACTATTATTAGATACTCACATATTTTTATGGTTTGCTAATGCAGACAAGCAACTTCCTACCTCTTCAAAAAACTTAATTGAAGATACTGAAAATGAGTGTTTTATTAGCATTGCAAGCCTTTGGGAAATCGCCATAAAACATAGTCAAGGTAAGTTGGCATTAGAAATTCCTTTTTCCCAATTTTGGGAATTGGCGATATCCAATCAAATTCAAGTGTTAGGAATAGATTTTTCTCATCTTATCACCTTGTTAGATTTACCTTATATTCACAAAGACCCTTTTGATAGAATTATGATTGCACAAGCTATTTCAGAACAGCTTTTTGTTATTACACAAGATGCGTATTTTGCGGAATATCCTATCCAATTGAAAGGCTAAGTGCTGTTGTTCAAACAAAAATACGCAATTTTATTCTTTTTCTTATCTTTGTAAAAATAATGAGTATCAATATGCTATCTATTTCGCCATATATAGAAATAAATCCCAACATTTGCTCTGGGAAGCCTGTCATAAAAGGGACACGTATTACCATACAAAACATTTTGGAGTACTTGGCTTCGGGTATGTCGTTTACAGAAATTGAGGAGGATTTTTCAGAATTAGCCATGCCTCAAATCTTAGCAGCTATTGCGTATGCTGCAAAACCAACCAAATGTTCAAACATTTCAAGATGCTAATGACTTGGGCTTACTCGAAATTTGGCAAAATAGCTAAATTCGCAAGGCTTTGAAATGATTTTTTCTGTACCTTTATAAAAAATAATCGCTATGCACACACTCATTATTCAAACCGAAAATACAGATAACTTACTTGTTATCATTCAATTAGCAGAAAAATTAGGGCTTTCTTATACAGAAAAAGAAGTAGAATTGCCTATTATTGCCTATCTTCCTACAGAAAAAACAGAACTGCCTTCAACTATCAAAAAAGTAGCAAAGCCTTTGCGCAAAACCTTAGACATAGAAACCCTCAAAAAAGAGCAAAACTATCAAGGTGCAAATAAAGAAAAAATAGAACGAATCATTCAAGAAATGGCTATAGAAGAACCGATTGAAGTGTTATTAGCACAAGCTAAATAGGATAGCTTTAATATGCGAGACCGCTCGCAAAAATGCTGAACCCACCCGCAAAAATGCAAGCATTTTTGCAGCCCTCCCAAGAGGGCAATATGTTGAGCCGCAAGACTCAACATATTGCCCTCTTGGGAGGGCTGTTTTTGTCGTAAGACAAAAACGGGTGGGTCGTAAGACAAAAACGGGTGGGTCGTAAGACAAAAACGGGTGGGTCGTAAGACAAAAACGGGTGGGTCGTAAGACA
>JAYUZN010000528.1:0-2580 GCA_043751755.1 Bacteroidota bacterium
GCACCCAGTTAGATTCGCCCACATACAAATTACAACCAATTACCCTTGCACAACGTCTGTACCAAGTAGTAACAGAAATCATAGGCGGGTCGTAAGTTGAGCCATTTGCGCCAGCGATACCTGTATAAGTTGCGCCTCCGTTAATGGACATCAACCATACATATTCTACGCCCGAACTTGGAGTAGGCAAAGAAATGCTATTAATCGCCGCAGGGTCAAATGCCCCACAGCTTGTTTGCGCATTGTCTATGCTTCCTGCATTCGTTACATTTCCAAAAACCGTAACTACCACAGGCACGCGGGGACTTGTACAAGTTCCTGACGTTTGCGAAACGTAGTAAGTAGTCGTAGCTGTGAGGTTAGGCGTAGTATAGTTTGCGCCCGTATATAATAACGTACCACCCGTTGCAGCATTGTACCACTGAATCGTAGCACCTGCCGCACCCGTAGCTGCCAGAGTTGTATTTGTTCCTGAACAAATAGAAGCCCCTGTTGCGGTAGGCGGTGCAGTTGTCGTAACATTGAGGGTAACATTCGTAGAAGTAGAACAAGTCTGCGAAGTAGTTGCCGTTACTGTGTAAGTTCCAGCATTTCCTACGGTTACATTATTCAAGGCATAAGAAGCTCCTGTTCCCAAAACGATAGCGCCCAATTTCCACGTATAATTGGTAATTGTTCCGCAAGAAGTCGTTCCCGAAGCATTGAAAGTTACATTTGAACCTTCGCAAACGGTATTAGACGGGCTGATAGAAGCCGTTACAGCTTTGGAGAAACAAGCAGAACATGCCGTTCCTGACATATTCACATTGAAATCTCCCGTAGAAACATTCAGATGATAAGCCGAATTTGTAGGCTGACTTGTTGGATTGTAATTCAACCAACCTGAGCCACCAAAAGAAAGCAACTCATTCAAATTTGCCCCTGTTCCCATTTGGAAAGAAGGTCCCATTTGCGATATATTTACCACAGCCCCAGCCAAGTAATTTGTCCCTGTCAAGGTTCCTGTCATACTCGGATAATAGTACCAATCCGCAGGATTGATGGTATAACCCGCACAATGAGAAGTTTTAGGACTTCCCGCAGGAGGGCTACAAGTTCTGCCAGAATAGGTAACATTTACATTAAACTTAGCATTGCTATTGCCTGTATTTGTCAATACGCCTGTAAAGATAGCCGTTCCGCTAGAATACTCTTGGAAAGAGCCACTTGTGATGGTGTAATCCGTACTAAGTCCAGAAATACCTGTGATAAAGCCGCTTGCATACATAGCATACGA
The DNA here is from genome assembly GCA_043751755.1 of Bacteroidota bacterium. Lineage (GTDB taxonomy): Bacteria > Bacteroidota > Bacteroidia > J057 > J057 > JAAFHL01. Next base: position 1,277 of record JAYUZN010000528.1, read on the forward strand.
AGCTCCATTTCCACAAAGCAAGTTTGAGGTTACGGTTCTCGTATTACACACAGAGCCACAGTTTGCATTCAAAGTAACAGCCGCTGTAGTAGAAGCCGTACAGCCATTAGAGCCTGTTACCGTTACGTTATAAGTAGCCCCTGCTGTAACATTGGTTAACACAGGGCTTTGCGAAGTAGAAGTAAAGCCGCCTGGACCTGTCCAAGCATAGCTCGAAATCGTGCCGCCCGCAAGGGTCGCATTTGCATTTAAGGTTATCGTTCCGCCAGAGCAAACAGCACCGCCTGTAGCAGTTACAGTCGGCACTTTCAAGACTTCCATCATTACCCAGTTCGATTCGCCCACATAGCTTGTACAGCCAGAGCGTCTTGCGCATCTTCTGTACCAAGTAGTTACGGTAATTGCGCCAGGGTCGTAAGTAGAAGTGTTAGAAGTGATAGTCGTTACATTCCAAGATGTTCCAGCAGGTGTGCCAGGGTCAGTTGTAGAGAGCCATACATATTCTAAGGTACCCGAGCCGCCCGAAGGCAGCGAGCCACAAGTAATGGCATTGGGATTAAAAGAGCCACAATTCGATTGCGGGTTTCCAATTACCCCTGCACTTGTAACATTGTTACAAGTTACGCCACACGACAAATTCACTTTTACCCAATTCGAGCAACCACTTACCCAGCTTGTACAAGGGTTTCTGCGCGCATAGCGTCTGTACCAAGTAGTTTGTGTGATGACAGGCGGGTTGTACGTATAAGTATTTGCGCCAGCAATGAGGGTATAATTTGTCCCGTCATTAGAATATTCCCACTTATATTCCAACGTACCACTTCCCCCATTAGGCGAAGTATAATTGAGAATAGCCGGCGGGTCGTAGGAGTTTCCTGCGATGGAGAGCGTAGTAGAGCCTCCTGTAAATTGAATGGCACCGCCACTCGTCAGGTTTGAACATTGACTATAAATGGGCAAAGCATTTACAGCCATCAATGTTAGCAAAATCGAGAACTGCACAATGCCAGCCCACCTGAAGGGGGAACTGACGGAACGCGTTCGCGAGAGCTTAGTCAAATGGTAGAAAATTGAACTCATTTTGATAGAGATTAAAAATTACGTGGTTTTTACGTTAATTAAGAACAGGTAAATGGCGGAAAAGAAATTATATAGATGATTGAATATCAATATAATAACTTAGCACATTTATTTTTTATAGATAAAAATGTATTATGCCAAAGAATAATACATTTTTCAATATATCGTTTTTTTACTTTTTGTGTTTATTTCTAACATATATTTTTGATTGATTTCGGGTGTAA
>JAYUZN010000529.1:0-4150 GCA_043751755.1 Bacteroidota bacterium
TGTGCCTGGCGAAGTTTCGCATATAGAGAATATTTTAGGGCGAGAATTTAAGGAAAGGACCACCCGAAATTTGGTGCGTACCGAACTTACAACCGAAACTACTCGTGAGGTGGAAATGGAAAATATCACAGATACCACCACTACCACTCGCAATGAGTTGAGTAGCGAGGTTGCAAGCGTTTTGGAGGAGAGTAATACGGCAAATTATGGCGGCTCTCTCGGCGTTTCTGTGCAATATCCGCCCAAAGTAGGTCCTACGATTACGGCAGATGCTTACGTAGATTTTTCGAATGCGAATTCTTCGTCTATTTCTAACACAACGGCAAAAAACTATGCAGAAGAAGTTACTCGTAGGGCAGTAGAACGGATTTTGCAAAGAACAACAACTAAACGGACTTCCAAAATTACCAAAGAATTTGAAGAAAATAACAAACATGGTTTTGATAATCGCGGCAATGACTTGCCCGTAACGGGCATTTTGAGGTGGATAGACATGATTTATACCAATCGGCTTATCAATTATGGCAAACATTTGGTGTTAGAATTTCTGATTCCAGAACCTGCCACTTTGTTCAAAGCCTTGCTGAATTATGTGCCTAAACCTACAGGAACAGGTGGTACACCTGACCCAAAAGACCCACCAACGCCCCCCAAAACTCTTGCAGAGTTTGGGATAACGGATGATAGTAGTATCAAGAATGACAATGCTAATTTAGATTTGGAGGCAGCGAGTGAATATTTTGGGGTAAGCCTTCCAACTATGCCTCAGTTAGAGAAAATAATTAGCAAAACATTTGGTCCTGCTACCGAACTAGATAGAGGCGGCCCCAGCACATATAACACACTGCCTTTTAATCATGATGTCATGATAGATATGAATTATGAGGCAACAAAATTCAAAAGTTCCTATAAATTTGAGTTCAAATCGCAGTCAGGGCTAGATGCGAATTTCCATCTTGATATTGGCGGCAAAAACACGAGTTCTACAAAAACAGGAAATCGTCAATGGACACTTTCCACAGATTTTGATGCTACCTTTACTTCCCCGATTAGCACGACTGTAGATATTCAAGGCTCTACCTTTAAATGCTATTCTTACAGTTTAGATGTCATCATTACTTGTAGCCTGAAGGAGGCTGTTTTAGCAGATTGGCAAAATGATGTGTACAATATTTTGCTTGCTGCCTATAATAGCAAATTAGAGGAATTTAATAATGCAGCCTCAAATGCTGTGGCTGAAGCCGCAGCAGAAAGCGAAACTAAAGAAAAAAGCGTTCCGCCAGGCATGAAACGTATAATTGAACAAAGAGAGTTGAAAAGGGCATGTATAGACATGATAGCTCGTCCATTTTGCAAGGACGTAGGGAAAAAATTGTATGAAGAAATAGATGCTTGTGAGAAATACAAGATTCCTAAAATATTTTTAACCAATGAATTAGATGATTACGCTTCTCAAGTAAAGTTTTTTGAACAGGCTTTTGAGTGGCAAATGATGTCGTATTTGTTTTACCCCTACTATTGGGCACATAAATGTGATTGGGGCGATTTGTTTCAGCAAGAAGATGATGATTTGGTTTTTCAAGCCTTCAAACAATCGGGCATGGCAAGGGTTTTGGTTCCTGTGCGTCCAGAATGTACAGAAGCAGTCATGTATTATTTGGAAACGGGCGATATTTGGTTGGGCGGTGATTTGGTGGCAGAAACGGATGATGATTTGTATTTGTCGATTGCCGAAGAGTTGCAAGTCATTGAGGGGCAAGTTGAGGACGAATGGGAAACGAGAGTGCCAACCACTTTGACACTTGCACAACAGTTTTCTGCCAAATTGGACGAAGGCGGGCTGCCTTGTTGCCACGACCACGAAACGAATGAAATGCAAATCAATGGAATAAAGTCTTCTACGAATACGCTGAAATTCCTTGATAATGAACCAAGTACACTTTAACATACAAATCCTTCACCCGTTTATTTTATAAATGGCTGAAGGATTTATTTTTTATTAACTTAACATTTAATTCTCATTTTATGGCAGAGAACAAAAGCATATTTGAATTTGCGGATAAGTTTGGCTACGAAAGCCCTTTTGGGGACTGGATAGCAGAGGAGAAGCAGAAACGGGAGGAGAGGGAGAGACTTGAGAAGGCGAAAAAACAGATTAGACAGCAACATTTGAACCCACCCGAAAAAAAAGGTACTATCTTTTATTATCAAGAATTTGCCGAGAGTCCTCAAAATATTTCATATTGGGGTAAGAATCCGATTGATCCAGCAAAAGATGTAAATCTTATAAAGTTAGGAACAGGAGATGATGACTCTTTTAATACAATAGGAATTGTTTATTACACCAAAGATTTAAAAAGATTGGTGGAAGACCGTAAATTATCCAGCAAAAGTGCAGACGAATATATTGTCAATACGAAATCGTTAAAGCATTATTTTAAATTTGATTTCAAAATGAGAGATGCTGCTGTAGAAATGGTAAATAAAATCCAATTTTATGGCAATATAGTTGAGCGAGGCTTGATTGAGGTTGAAATTACACAAACAAAAGATAATAAAAAAAATGTAGAACGCAAAATAATTAAATTAGAAGTAGCACTCCCTCATGAAGGGCAAGCAACAGTATTCACAAATATGATTCATACAGAAAGTATTGGAATTATTAAAGCCTTGCCAAGTGAGGCTTTGTCTATCCAAAAAATAAAAATGTTAAATAATGAGGAAGATACAGAAGAACAAGCTACTGAAGTTGAAGGGGTAATTTGGGAAGTGTATAGAAAAATAGTCATTAAAAGCGGAGACTTTAGCGGTGCTGGAGTTAAAGGAGCTGTACTAGTAGCCAATTTTGTTTCTTCTGAACCTATTTACTACAAAGATATAAAAAACAGTAGCAGTATTCGTTTTGAAACAGTAGATAATTTATTAGAAGCTTTATCTACAACTAATTCAGAATTATTGAATAAAGAATGCTTTATTAAGATTAATTTAGCAGAGGTTAAACCTATTTGGAAAAATGATGAGTATGTTATAGAAATAGTATCTGATTTTCACACACACCCAGATAATGAGCTAAACAAGCACTTAAATGCTAGCTCAACCGACTATAACATGAAAAGGCTTTATCAAAAAGATGCGCTACTATATGTGCCTAAACATAATGCTATTGTTTTATACATAGGTGCAATAGATAAAGATAATCTTAAAGAGGGTACTTTTTTATATAAATATCTCATGGAAAATGCTTCAAATGCCCAAACAGATAACATTCCTATTGATAATGATAAATATATTGAAAATCCGAAATTAGAAGATAATGGAGCTGCTTTTTACATTAGTTATGATTGGTTTTCTAAAGTTTCTTTTTAATATGCAGAATATTCATAAAATAGGAGTATTTGTTGTCCTAATATTAATATTTCAGATACCCGAATTAAATGCTCAAAAACTATCTAATTGTAACAGGGTTGTTTATGAAAGAAGGATTGACAGTTTGTTACAAGAAATATATGTTTGGCTAGATACAATTAATCTTTCACATTTAAACAGCAATCCCAACCAAATAAAATATATAGCATACAAAAGTTGGTGGGAAAAACACCCAAAAGAGGAATGGATGCACCATTATTATGGAGAAAAAAGGGATTTAATACTCCAAGTTCCTGTTAATATTTTACCATTAGTTACTTTAAAATCAATGAAATACAATAATCTATCTTTATTGTCAGACGAATGCACTGCATGGGATGCAGTGTTTTTATCATTGGCAAATAATGATAGTATTTTGTTTTGTGGCAATAAAAAAACTCACCATTTTTTTGCTGTTCGTACTTCCGATACAATGAGTTTTAACCATATTACTCAAAATGAATTCCCGTATAATTTTGATGAAATGATTGACACATTTTATTTTCAACAAAAAGCTTTAGAGATACAAAACCTTTATTTGGTAGGCAATGATACATTGAAGTTACATTCTATTTCTCCTACAATCGCTCTATTAACCATTACAGAAGGTTTATATTTAGCTAATAATCAACTTAGTAGTTTACCTAAAAATTTAGCAAAGTTACCAATAAAAATACTTGATATATCTCATAATAATTTTAAGATTCTACCAAATTGCATAACAAAAATGCCTTTTCTTGAAGAG
>JAYUZN010000530.1:0-11111 GCA_043751755.1 Bacteroidota bacterium
AAAAAAGCGGATTTGATGCAAATTATTGCGATTTTGCGCAAGTTCAAAGAGATTTTGGAGACGAGATTGTTGGATTAAACAAGGTTTTTGCCATTTAGACATAGATATTTCACACTTACCCCAACGAGCTATATTTTGTCAAAACACAATTTGCAGCAAATGGACACACTTTTGTGAAAGAATAAGCGCGAAACACAACACAAAAGGCTTTTTTTTCGTAGAATAGTTGTAATTTCATAAACACATTATATTTATAGTTAATTAGCCAAAATATGGTTCTCACAGCATTGACAATCGAGCAAATCAAAGTACAGTACCCCAATTCTTGGGTATTAGTAGGCGACCCACAAATGAGGGAAGACCATTTTGTGGGGGCGGTAATAGACATGATATTGTCTGCTGTTCCCATTTATCATAGCAAAGATAAAAGAGAAATAGCTTATAATATAAAAAAATTGAAAAATGGCTACCAAAAAACAGCTTGTATTTTTACAGGCGAAATGCCAAAAAACCGTAAATTTTGGTTATGAAACATATAAAATTTGAAAATGAAATAACCGTAAGTACAAAACAAAACTAATTATTTCTCATCTGCGACATCTGCCAAAATCTGCGTTCATCTGCGTGAACCATCAAATCATCATGAAAAAAAATATTCTTTTCCTCTCTCTTTTCCTCTCTCTTTTCGGAAAAATCCATGCCGAATACCTGCTTATTCCCATGGAATACACGCAGTCCGAACACTTAAAGGCTTATGGCATAGCGTATTGGATAATTGAGCATGGCGTGGACGTAGATTGGCTGCTCAACTATCGAGGCGGCAGTTTTATGTTTAAATACGCCCCGACTTTTGAGCAAGAAATGCAGGTAAGGAACGTGCGATATGAGAAAATTTCTGATGCCAAATCTTCGGAAATCTTGGCGTATGTAACCTCCGAAAACGTGAATATGGACGCTGTAAAGCTCGAAAAACCCCCAAAAGTGGCGGTTTATTCCCCCAAAAATAAACAACCTTGGGACGATGCCGTAACTTTGGCTTTGACTTATGCGGAAATTCCGTATGATGTCGTATATGATGATGAAGTGTTGGAAGGAAAATTGAAGGAATACGACTGGCTGCATTTGCATCATGAAGACTTTACGGGGCAGTATGGCAAGTTTTGGGCTTCGTACCAAAATGCGCCTTGGTACAGAGAGGACGTGATGGCGCAAGAAGCTACGGCAAAACGTTGGGGCTATGCCAAAGTGAGTCAAATGAAATTGGCAGTAGGAAAAACCATTAAGGAATTTATGGGAAATGGCGGATTTTTGTTTGCTATGTGTTCTGCAACAGATAGTTATGATATAGGGCTGTCCGCAGAAGGCGTAGATATTTGTGCGCAAATATTTGACGGAGACGCAGCAGACCCGAATGCGACCAGCAAATTGGACTACAATCAGACCTTAGCTTTCAAGGATTTCAGCCTTGTGATGAATCCTACACAATACGAATTTTCGGATATAGACATGTCCGACATTCGCAATGTGCCAGAAAGTATGGACTTCTTTTCTTTGTTTGAGTTTTCGGCAAAATGGGACCCCGTTCCGTCTATGTTGTGCCAAAATCACACCCGCACCATCAAAGGGTTTATGGGGCAAACAACCTCTTTTCGCAAGAAATTCATCAAATCCGAAGTGCTGATAATGGGCGAACTCAATGCGTATAGTGAAGCGCGCTATATTCATGGCAACTACGAAAAGGGCATGTGGACGTATTATGGCGGGCATGACCCCGAAGATTATCGGCATATGGTAGGCGAAGAACCGACTGACCTCAAACTTCACCCTACTTCGCCTGGCTATCGCTTGATTTTGAATAATATTCTTTTTCCTGCTGCCAAAAAGAAAAAACAGAAAACGTAAGAAAGTTGAAAGTTGAGAATTAAAAGTTGAAAATTGAAAGTTGAGAATTAAAAGTTATCTTATCTTATCTTCTATCTTGTTTATCTTGTAAATCTTGTCAAAAAAGCAAAAATAGAAACATGTCATCTGCGTTTATCTGCGTGAAATACAACAATAGAATGAAAACACATATTTTATCTTTTTCCCTCTCTCTATGCCTCATGAGCAGTGTCATGGCACAGTCTCCCCACACAGGCATAGACCCCAAGTCGTCTGGCAAAACTACGAGCAAACCTGCCGAGAAAACGACCCCTGAGCAGCCTACAACAGACTGCGACATCAGCTATTTAGACTATGTTTTTATGGCGGGCAAAGTCTTAGAGCGCACACTCGAAGACATGTTTCCCATTTCTGAAGCCGATGAAATGAAATACGGCGTAGATATGCACGAACAGGTAGCAACAGAATACACTTTTGTGAGCAATAGCGACAAACGCTATACCCGTATTCAAAAGATGTTCAACAAGTTGCTGCCTTATCGAGAAAGAAAAGACATTTCCTACAAAATCTATCTTATCAATGATGATGCCATAAACGCCTTTTCTCACGCAGGCGGGCATGTCTATGTAACTACAGGCATTTTGACGGATTTGCAAACTGATGATGAGCTGGCTCTCGTTTTAGGGCATGAGATTTCGCATGTGGACAAAAAGCACTGTATCAGGCATTTACAAGCCCAAATGGGTATGCAAGCCGCAGGGGAATACGCAGATATTGCCTCACAAGTGAGCAGTGTTATTAGCACTCCTTTTGGGCAGTATGACGAATATGAGGCAGATTGGGCAGGGGCAAATATAATGACTTCGGCAGGCTATAATGCCAGCAGAGGTTTAGAAGTATTTCGCAGATGGTCTGCCAATGAAAATACAGGAGATGTGATGGAAAAAGTATTTCGCACGCACCCCTTTTCTGCCGAAAGAGTATGTTATTTGGAAATGTATGTAGAGAATATGGGGAAATAGAGAGTGTAATAGAGTGGCTCACTTTCCAAAAGTGAGCCACTCTTATAACATTAAAAAATAGGGGCAGACTTTTGAAAGTTTGCCCCTATTTCTGTTCAATCTACCTGTTCTTTGACCAAGTGCGTCTTTCCTTCCACCGTATTTTGCGTATGCGGCACAAGCTTCAATCTTTCCTTCGGAATCAATCTCCCTGTATCTTTGCAAATTCCATACGTGCCATTTTCGATACGAATAATTGCGTTTTTGAGGTTGATGATAAATTTGTTTTGCCGAGCAAGCAAAATCTCATTCTGCTCTTTTTCCTGACTTTCATTACCAAATTCGGTAATGTTAAAACTATCTACAGAACCGCCACCTACGTTTTTAAGGCTTTCTGAAAGACGTTGTTTTTCTGCAAGAGCTTCTTCAAGTTTGGTGAGGATGATTTCTCTAAACTCCTCTAATTCTGGTTTGCTGTAAAAATGCTTCTCTTTTTCTTCCATAGAAAAAATGTGCTATAAAAATGAATCGGATGAAAATATATATACTAAACGAAGAATGTATGGTCGCAGATTACTAAAAAATGTAACAAGGATTTCTTTTTTCGTTGAAAGTATCTGTAAAATTAACGCTTTTTTCTGCAAAAGCAACAAAAAAATATAACATATATAGGTAAATTTTGTTTCGGATATATAATAAGCAATTGTTGTATCGTTTAGGGTGGCGCACTTTTCAAAAGTACGCCACCCTAAATACCGGAGTCGCAAATATACACATATTCCCCCACTATGTAGTAAATGCTTGTACGTAAAAATAGCCAATTTATTGTGAAAAACGCAAATTATTGGCTACTGTGTCTTTATAGCATTTTCAATAATTGCGTTTATTTGTTGTTGTTTCTGTTCTATTTGTTGGTCTATCAGATTTTGGCTGTCTATTTGTGTCTTTATTTTTGCTGCGATTGAGTTTTGTTTAGTTTCGTCCCAATCTGGAATAGGAAACTCTTGTATTTGACTTGGGAAAATATTTGTGTTGTTACCTAAACCTTTTTTATGGGTATAAACCAAATACTGGAAAAAATCACTTCTAAAAAAATAGTAAGCAAATAATGTATTATAATTTGTCAATCTTATACGTTGAGTGAAATCTGCAAAAATAGCAGTTAAATCTTCATCTTCAATTAATGCAACTTTTCCGATGGTTCCTTCGCCTGACCTTGCTAATAATATATCCCCTTTTTGAACGGTCTTTCTTAAGTTATTTTTTGAGTAGTCTTCTGCAACTTTTTTGCAATCTTCGGGGTCAAAAGCATACGTTTTTATATTAGACATGGCTATATAAAAATATTCTCCCTCTTCATCATAATCGCTTGGGGACACACTTTTGCCTAAAACAATGGGTTCGCTAATAAAATCTTTCACTTTTTTAGAAGTTTTTGAAATTAAAAAAGAATGTAAATATTTACCTGCTTTATGGTGGAAACGCAAACCCATTCTACAATCGATATTGTTTGCAAATGCTAAAAGATTTGAAGCGTAAGATTTTTCATTTTTTAATTTTTCAAATTCTTCCCAATCAAAGCTAAATGCTTCGCCAAACACTTCATTGATAATATCTAATGTTTTTTGCTTTGAGTTTTTGAGGTGGGTTATTTCGGTTTCTATGGGTTGGATTAATTTCAATAAATTAATTTGAGCATCGTATTCCAATTTAGGGATTTTTACAGTTAAAATATCAAATGGGCTAACATTTTTTTGTGTCTTGCCCATTGCAACTATTCTAATTTGATTTTGTACTTTTTCAGAATTAAAAAGTAATGAAATGAATTTTGGGGAAATATTTTCAACACCTTTTTTTCCTCTAATTATACCAACTCTTTGATTTAATAGAACAGATACTTCTAAGTTTTCTACAAAACAAGTTTTAAAAAATTTACCATCTCCCGTTAATCCGATTAGAATATCATTATTTTGAATAAGAAATTTTGAATAATCCTCCGCATATTCTTCGGGTAGTTTTAACATTTCGTCAATTAGCAATTCGTTATATTTAGAAATATCTCCAATTCTGCAAACTGAAATGCCATCTTCTAAATAATCCTTTGAAGAAAATGCAAAACCAGAGATTATTTCAAAATATTGTGAAAGTCTTATTTGTAAATAAGACAAATCTTCATCAATCAATTTCCTAAGTTTAAAAAAATTGAAAGTTGAAAACAAATAATGTGATTTTGAAATATCACTAAATTTTTTTTTAAAAAATACTACTCCCATATAACCTCCTTTCTTATATTGTCTAAAATGGTTATCATTTCTGTTTTTCGCAATACAATATCATCGCTTTTGTAACGAGAAAGTACGCCATTTTTAAAGTGGCTGATGAGTATTTTGTCGGTTCTTTCTGCAAAAACTGCTTTGAGTTTGCCGTTTTGGTAGTAAGTTTCAAAAATGCTTTCTACCAACGTTTTTTCATTGTCAAGCCTTGCTATTTTTTGCGTTTGGTTTTCAATTTCTGCTGTTAGTTTTTCAATTTTCTTTTTTAGCGTATCGTTTTCTTTTTCAGCAAATTTGCTTGCTAAGGCTTTTAATTCGGTTTCATCTTCGCTTTTCAACTCTGTTAGCCGCTTTATTTCCTCGTCATAGCCCTTGACTATTTCTTGGGTATCTATATTCGTAGGCGCATATTCTATATCATACAAATCGTTTGGCATTGGATTTTCGCCTCGTTTGCTACGTTTGTAACCTACGTTTTCGGCTTCTGCCATAAAAATATCATAGTCCAATTCTCTGGCAACTTCCCCAAAAACCCACCACGCATTATAAAAGCCAAAAACGTGCATGTCTTTGTCGTATTTGCTGAGATTTTCTATTTCATCTGCATACTTCTCTAATAATTCTTGGGGACCAAGTGTTGTATCCTCCTCAGTTAAATAGTCTTTTAAAAATCTTCTTACATTTTTGCCTATATTGGTTATATTATTGGTTTCTAAATCTTGAATCACATCTTTTGCCCATTTTTTATTGAGCTTTTCTTGTTCAATAAAATACTTTATGTAATCTGCAATTCTTGTTTTGAGCAAACTCCATTCTTTGCCATATTTGTCCCAAATTAGATTCCATTCTTCTACCTGCTTTTTGGTTTTCTTTTGCGCAAAAAGCAGGCTTGTTTTGGTGCTGGTAAAAGGTTCAAAGGTTATTTGTGGCAAACTCACCACAGCTTTTACATGGAAGTATTTGAAAATGAACAAACGAATGTATTTGTTTTCAGTAGTATCAAAAACACTTTCAGGCAATACAACCGCCAGTCTTCCGCCCTCTTTTAGCAGTTGGTAATAGCGTTCAATAAAAAGATTTTCAGAGTTCTTTTTATCTCCAAAAACAAATACATTTCTAACTTCACGCTGTGTTTGAGTATCCAAATCCACGCTAAATGGCGGGTTACTTACTACGACATCAAACTTGCGATTCACCTCTTTTCCATTATAAAAATCATCTGAAAGACAAGCCTCCAAAGCACTTGTCGCATTTTCTTTTACATAATTTCTAAAAGGCAATAAGCCATCTTTAATAAATATGTTGGTAGAACCGTCTCCATGCAAAATCATATTTACCTTTGAAGCTGTTCCCAAATCAGGGTTTATTTCTGTCGCATAAAGATAATCTTTTGCCCATTTATTTTCATTACGGTCAGGTAAAAACAGATTATCAAATCTATCTATTATTTGTCGGCTCGATTTTATCTTATCTTTTTGCTTGTATTTTAGTTCTTTAGTAATCAGTTTCATCGCTTCAATCATATAAGTACCACTACCTGCCGAAGGGTCAATTATCAAAGGCAATTCTCGCTCACTGTTTAATTTGTTTATGGCTAAATCGTCTAATTGTAAGGCGTATAATAAGAATTTCACTATGTTAGTTGGCGTAAAAAATTGTCCTTTATTTTGTTTAAAGCCATCACGCGTGATGCTTTCAAAAAAATCGCCAAGAATATCAGTTCCATTTAAAGAATTACGTCCCTCCAAAAAAGAAAGATTTTCTAATGCTTGTACGGTATAAACCAATTTATTTAACGGAAATTTAATCCTATTGATTACACTACTATCCTCTATACTTTGTTGGTCGGTTATATTTAATTGTTCTCTCAACGCTCTTTTATATAATCCATTGATACGGTCAAAAATTTTGTCTTGACCTTCTACATTGTGTCCGTATTGATAAATTTGAAATTCGTATTCTTCCCCATATTCTTTTTCGTTTTCATCTTGAATTTTGGATAAAATGATATTGACCAACGAATAAAATATTTCACTGTCGTTTGTTCCGCCACCGCCCCAAAGCACGTTGTGTAGGTTTCTACCCAAGTTTTCAATTTCTGTACGATTTATTTTCGTTCTTAAATCGTATTTTTCATGCCCTTTGATTAAAGGCTGTTTTTTGGGTTCGCCATATCCTGCCGTAAGTTCTGCGCCAATAGAAATAAAACCGTCCGCTTCCCAATCTGTGTAAGTTGGGTATTTTGCAAAGTCAATAATGATGGCTTTATCTACTATCTCATTTTCAAGCAATTCAGCCGTATAATAAACCAAATATTTTACTTGGGTTTTAAAGTCTTTTTCTTCGGCAGTAGCTAATGCAAAAAGCTGTCCTTCCATTTCTGTTTTGTCTTTCTCAAACTTATCTGGTGCTTTTACTTCCATAAAAAAGAATGGATTACCTTCTTCGTCTTTTACCAAAACATCAATTCTGGGCGCAAGTTTACTATGTCCACCTTTTATAGAATATTCTTTTTCAATTTCTACATTTTCGGGTTTATAGTCCAATTCATTCACCAAACGGTCAATTAAAAAAGCGCGTACAATTTCTTCATGACCCGTCAAAGCTTTCAACACTCTGTTTTGTTTAACTTTTTCCGAATAAGAAACTGTTACTTTTTCAAGATTGATTTTAGCAATACTATTTTTTTGAACTTGTAATTTATGTTCAACTTTTTCAGTCCAATTTATCATTATTTGTGATTAAAAATTACGGATATTAACGGATTGTGTGCTTAAGAAATCGTTAAAAAAGGGGGTTTTTCTTTGCAAACAAACCCCACTCAATAACGATTTCCGTATGCAAAGGTAAAGAAAAAACAGCAAATCTGCGCAAAATTCCCAAAAATCCTTACATTTGCCCTTTCAAACACAAAACATGTCCACAGAAATACAAATCTCCCTCCTTCCTGAATACTTAGACAACGAAGCCGAAATCCTGCGCAGCATTTCGCAACAAATACGTGATTTAGCGGCTTTGAACAAAGAAGGAATCGTAAATCCGGACAGCAATTATTGTTTTGGCGAAGGCGGGGCAGGCACTTTTTCGGACGGAAAACGCTATACACGTTCCGCCAAAAGAGGCGATACAGCCGCCGTTCTCAATGTCTTGCACTATTTTGGCGCAACCGCAGACATTACAATAGAGGCTCACCCACATATTGGCACAAACAAATTCCCACAAATCATTCAAAATATGTGCGAAATCAGAACCTAATTTTCCGTTTTAGTATCCTCCTCCACAGGGTCTTCTTTTTCTCTAAACTCTACGATGTCTCGAATCACAATGGCATCAGAAAATGCAGGGAGTTTTTTGACCTCTTTCAGAAAATTATCCGCCTCCGTTTTCGTATAAAAATCGCCTACTCGTACTCTAAAAGTCGGCTCTACAAATATCAAATAGCGCGGCACTTCTGGAAAAAAGGAAATAAATTGATTTTTAATGCGATTGGCTTGCTCTCTATCTTGCCCATTGAATAACTGCACTCGATAGCCGCGCGCCTTTATCGGGGCGGCTTTTTTGCGCGGGGCAGAGGAGGTCGTAGTCGCCAGAACAGGTGTATAAATCGGCGTTTCGATGACAGGGACAGGGGCGGCGGTTTGCACTACGGGTTTAGGATGTTTTTGGCTCAATTTCTCCAAATTAGGGTTTGCTTCTACATAATAGACGTTCTTTCCTTTGAAAAAGCCTTCCACCTTCCGATAGCGATTGAGGGTATCTTCTACCGTCAAAATCACTTCCTCCTCTTTGAGAATCGGCTTGCTAAAAAGGGAATGTTTGCGAAAAATGCCCATATCTGTGGCTTCGTATCGCTGATATGCGCCTTTGTTTTTGGGCATAGAAGGACGTTTGTCAGAAAGGTTGGTCTGAGCAGATAAAAGACCTATCGAGAAAAAGCTCGTGAGGAGTAGATAGTAAAGTTTGTGCATGTTAAATGGAATTTGATGGTTGGAATTTTGCGCAGATTTTCGCAAATTAACAAATATCTGTGAGAATCTGCGTCCCCAGCTGCGAAAATCTGCGTGCAACAATTACTCTTTGCTTCCGCCCGAAGTTGTAATAGGGCGAAGTTTTGGGATTTTTACCCGTTCTTCTCGCACCACAAAAGCACTTGGGAAACCCCCTTTTCTGGCTTGTTTGCAAAACTCTTCTGCATCTGAACGCGTAAGATACCCGCCTACCCGAATCCGATACGAAGGCTCTATAAACAATAAATCATTTTTAACACCCGGAAATTTGCTCACAAAATTGCCTTTTGCCTGATTTGCGGCTTCCCTTTCTATGCCAATATACACCTGCACGCGATAGCCTTGCATTTCGGTAGTGCGCGCTACAACTTCTTTATGTTTTGTTACAAAACGCGCCACATTTGCAGGCATATCTGTATATACTTTTTTGCCATCTGCAAAATACGGCTCTACTTTTTTCCATTTGTCCACCGCAATAGGGTCTTCTTTGGGCAGCGAAACGGCTGGCATCTGAAAAGCAGGAAAATGCTGGCGAAATTCGCTTATATCTTCCGTCTCAAATTGGGTGTAGTCGCCTTTATCGGCTTTGGGCGGCTGCGAGAGGAGCGGCAAAGAAAGCAAAATGCCTACAAAAAGGCTTATATATTTTTTCATACAGAATGGTTGTGAAATTGAAAACGGGAAAGTCCGATACAAAAGTACAATTTTTGCGCTACATCGGCATGTATTTTTTGAGAAATAGGGCGGCTCACTTTTCAAAAATGCGCCACCCTATTAACCATCATCGTCATGTTATTTATTCTACAGTCCTGAATATAAAAATAATTTCCCGAAATCAAACCTCTTCCTTATCTTTTGTCTGCAAACTAAAATAAAATCTTGCGCCCTTTCCTATTTCACTTTCGACCTTCAAGGTGTCGCCATGTGCTTCTACAAAGTGCTTGCATATCGCTAACCCTAAGCCTGTGCCGCCTGTGTCGCGCGAGCGGCTTTTGTCTATCCGATAAAACCGCCTAAAAATATTTGTCAAATGTATGGCTTCAATTCCTGCCCCGTCATCAATGATGGAAATGCCTATTTTTTCGCCCAAAACCTCCAATTTCACTTCGATATGCCCTTGCGGATTCCCGTATTTTATGGCATTGTCTATGAGATTGGTCAAAACTTGCTGGATTCTGTTTCTATCGGCAAATACTCGGCTGTTTTTGGGAATATTTGAGGAGATTTTACAAGTAATGTTTCTGCCTTTTTTCGTCAATTTACCTTCTAAAGACTCAATCACTTCGGACACTAATTCATAAATCGTAAAACGGCGCATTTTCATTTCGATTTCGCCTGCTTCCATTTGCGTAAGAATCAGCAAGTCATTGACTAAATTGGAAAGACGGTCTGCATTTTTTTGGGCTTTGAGCAGAAAACGTTGGCGAATTTCGGGGTCTTCTTCTTCGCTTTCTATCAAAGTATGCAAAAAACCCTGTACAGCAAAAATAGGCGTTCTTAATTCATGTGAAATTTCTGCTAATAACTCTCTGCGAAACACCTCCAACTTGCGCAAATTCTCCAACTCTTCTGCTTGTACTTGCTTTATTCGGTTGTGTTCCCTATCTACAAACCATTCTATACACAAAAAAAGACAGATAAATACCATGAAAAACAGCATACTCAATTCACCCACATTGGAAATATCGCCCCTGTACCAAATGTATTGCAACAACACAAATATAATGCACAAAACGACCGTCAGCATCAAGGAAATGGTGAAGCCGCTCGATACATTTTGGTTTTTTTTGTCTAAAAAGAAGGACATAAGCATTGAAAAATGAATAACTTGACGATTTAGTTATAGCAGCCATTTTGAGCATTTCGTAGTGCCGTAGGCACGAAATATTTATAGAAAATGGTATCCCCCCCCAATTTAATGCGTTTTTCGTGCAAGCACGAAAAACAAG
>JAYUZN010000531.1:0-6914 GCA_043751755.1 Bacteroidota bacterium
AGACTATCTGGGTTATTGCCATAATTATTTTCAAAATAGCCATTATTTGCCTTTTCTCTCAACTCATATACCCCAAAATACTGACCATTAACATATACAATTACAGGGCTGTATGCTTGAGAATTGACATTCGTTTCCCGCATCATCCGCATATATCCTGCATCTTTTTGGGGATATGTATTCCACATATTGCTGCCATTTCGGAGGTAAAAAGCATAATATTTGTTGATAAAACCTTTTTCGGGAATCAACGGATAATAAATAGGTCCACTTCCATAACTTTTGTTTGAAGGCTCAATGGTTACGCTATGTTGCGGATTGGAACGGCTGCCCCCTGCCCCGCCGTCAGGCTTTATCGAGGCAGTTGCATCAAACTGTTTAACCCCATTTGCATCAAAATACTCAATCGCACAAGGCTTGCGCCAGTCGGTTCCCGAATTGTCAAAAATCCCCGTAGCTCCATACAAATTGACATCATCGGTGCTGATAGAGACGATGGGCAAGGTAAAGGTGTCCATTATAAAATAGGTTTCGGTAGGCATAATACTGGGCAGCAAAGTCGCTATTGCGGGCAGGCAACGGGCTTTGAGTACCTGCGTTTGTGCTATAGCAATCGGGACAGTATAAGGCGTTGAAGTCGCATCAGGCGTTGCACCATCTAAGGTATAATAGACCGTCCCACCTGTAGAAGAGTTGTTGATGATAGTCGCCGTAATGGGATTGGGATAAAATCCGCCATTTGGGGCAATGGTAGGCTGGGTTTCGTAGCCTGTATAGCCCTGAACGGCATTGTTAGAAGCATTAGGAGTGGGCGTTGTAAAATAAAATAAGGCAGACATTCCATCATTTTGCTTGCCAAAAGACATATCTGGCCCCAAGTCGGGTACATTCATAGAATCTAATAAAACGCCCGATGGTGAGCTTAAAAATATTTTTTCGCCAGAGGCTTTTATCGTAAAATTGGTGTGCATAGCAGAGGCAGTATTGGCATTAAACCATTGATGTACAGTTCCTGCATAATACGTGGTTGCATTTTTGAAACCCAAAGTAAGGAAAGGAATCAGCGACAAATCTTGATTATTGGGGTCAATATTATGTAGCTCAATGGCTAAAATATTGGTATCATTTCGCATAGCTTGTTTCAATACCACATTATCTACAATAAAACTTTCGGGTGCGCCTCCCAAATAAATGCTTGCCTCGTGAGTGGCAGTTGCCAACTCGTCCCATGAAGGTGGGTAGCCCGTAAGCCCGCTACGCGCGATTTCGATTCCATTGAGATACGCCACAAAAGCGTCATCATAATCCACGTCTAACACAGCTTTTGCGATTTTGGAGGTGTCGGCTATCACAAATTTGATGCGAGCATAAACGGAAGTCGTAGGATTTGCGACCAGCGTAGAGTCGTCCCCATCTCCGTAGCCTATGCCCATTTTGCCCGAAGCCCAACTTGACACATTGAACCAGCCATATTTCCACCCCGCAGAAGTGCTTGCATTCGGAATAAAGTATTTCCACTGAAAATGGGGATAAACGGCGGTTTCGTAGTGGTCCACATTGGGGAAAATGTTTTTTCCAGAAGCAAAAACCATCAAATAACTGCTTGTAGGCATGACTTCCATCGGAAAAGTCCATTTTAGCAGATTGTTTCTATCGTCCGACAAGCCATAGCCCAACAAGTTCATGGGGGAAGCTCCGCCATTGTATAGCTCAATCCAGTCAGGCTCATCTCCATCTTGGTCTATCAAGAGAGTGGCATTTGCATTGGAAGCTTCATTGAGATAGACTTGCGCCCAAATCGGCTGTAACGCAGCAAAAAGCAGCAGGCAGAACGTAAAAATGTGTTTTTTCATAATAGAACTTAAAAGCTAAACGAATATAAGGCTGCGAATATACGGTTTTTTGGGGAGAAAATACGGGGAAATGAAAACTTACGCAAAAGTTGCTTTTATAGCCACGAATTGTAAGTGTTTTATTTATAGCCACGAATTGCACGAATTAACACGAATTCTGTGGGGATTAATTCGGGGCAAAATGCGGAAATAACAATTGTTGCTCACATTGATTTGGATTTGATACCACAAAATTAACCCTTTTTGGGAGTATTTTTTTGCCTCATTTTTGACAGTCTATATGGCAGCATTAGTCCCTTTCTCCTTTTTGCACAAAAAAATGCCCCTGTCCATCAAAATGATTAGACAGGGGCTGATATGTAAAGCTATTTTTTACTTTATACATTCAAAATCCACCCTGCGATTGAGGTAATCCATAGGGCCCGTTTTCGGATTCTTGTTGCTATTGCCATTGCCCGTTTGAATGCCATCAGCAGTAAGCCCATAAGCTACTTCAAAACGAGAACGCTCTATGCCAAAATTGCCTTGAATGAAATTCAACACACTTTCTACCCTTTTGCGGATAATCTCTTCGCCGCCTACATCTGTATAACCCGAAATCCGTATTTTCTCCGTAGGATGGTTCATCATATAACGTGCTACGTGGAAAATGCTGGGATAAAACTCCTGTTTCACATTTGCCCTATCTAAGTCAAAATGCACAGAAGGCAAATCACACTCATTTTCTACCGTTACAGCAGGCAAAGTATTGGTGATGATTTGGGGCGGTGGCGGTGGCGGCAGCTGCTTTATACAGTCGGCACAATCCAAGCCTTTTGGAACCACAATCGTGCGTCCGTTAGCATCAACCATAGCTCCCGGTTTTGAAGCCAATTCCAAGTCGTAGCAATCCGGCACGCGGTCGCCGTCATTGTCTTTTGCCACCCCTTTGTTGTCCACGTCACAGCCCATAGGCGTATTTTTTTGCATGTCGTCCGAATCCGGAATCCCGTCTTCGTCTGTATCTTTTGTACGTCCTTTAGCATCTACCTCCATGCCTTCGGGGGTTTCTGGTTCTTTGTCATAAATATCCGAAACGCCATCATCATCGCCATCTTCTTGCGCCGATTTGAGGCGTTTGTCCATGTCATTGATTTTGCCATACGTAGCAACAAGCGGGTTTGTAGCCCAAAGCGACTCCTCGCCCGGTCCCAATTTGATAGTCAGCGTAAGATTGGTATTCAGATACACATCTTGTCCCGAAGAAAGAGCTTTGTTTCCATAAGGAAACGGCTGATTTCCGAGATTTCTGCCCACATTTGCGCCATTTTCTTGCCACCTTTGCGCATCAAGCAAGTCCCCATTGATGGCAGTAATTCTTTGCTCTACGCCCAAATCCAACCTCCGCGAAAGCCTGTAGCTAATATTCACTCCACCTGTAACCATGGGCAAAATGGTATAATAACGGTCATTTTTGCCGCCTGCAGAATCCAAGTAGGTTCCATATTTAACCACTTTGCCAGAAGGATAACGCTCAGAAGGCATGTCATACAATTTGGAATTAAGTGCGGCAAAACCGCCCGAAATGCCTCTTACATTGTATATTTCCTTCAAAGCGTCTTTTTGAGGAATGAGCGGAAATACACTCGAAAAGTCATAAATCTGCCCACTTGCGCTAAACGCATCTACCAAAGCGCTTGACGCACAAAAGCCTACTCCGCCAATCAAATGCAAGCCAAACTTGCTTTGCTCTTTGTAGAAATTGACATTATTGAGCGTGAAAACCCCTTGTAAGCTCACGTCTATCACATCATTCATGTAGTTGTAATACACCCGTTTTGGGGTAGAAAACCCGCCTGCCCAATATTGGTTTCCAGACAAGTCTTTTGCCAGAGACCATGGATTGTCTTTTGCACTAAAATAGCCATGCGAAGAGCGATGATTTTGCCCTGCCATATGGCTTTTATTTGCCTGAAGGCGGAGGGAAAACCCGTGTCCTAAGGCTTTTTGAACGTGCGCACCAAAACCATATCCAGGAATAAGAGAAACGGGACTAATGTCGCCCGATACAAATGCGGTTCCTAAACTTAGCCCTACGCCCCAGTTGTTGCGTTTTTGGGCAGGAAACATATAACTGCCCGATTCATACGCATCTTGCTGCGCTTGAAGTCGAGGCGGCACGTTTTGACCAAAGAGAGAGCTTGAAGCCATCATCCCTATCAGTACCAAAACACCATGAGAGTAATTGTGTCTCATACGATAATAGTCTATGTTATTGATTCGTAATGAAATATATGCGAAGTAGAAAAGAAATAATGTTGAAAAGTTGTTCCTCTATTCGTCTTTCTACCGAGTTTACACGTTTTTTTATATTGGTAATTTATCTATGTTTTGGGCAAAGGTATGAGAATATTTTTAATAGTCAATAAAAAAACGAGGCTGTCCGCTTTTTTTACCTTAAAACTGCTCAAAACGCTCCCAATCTTCCCTTTTTATGTGGCATTCTAAGGCTGCCAATGCACATAAAGGCATACCCAAAGGCTTGTATTTCCTGATTTTGAGCCGTATAGAACGGGCTTTTTCAAAACGCGAAAACAGGTTTTTTACCAAATTATATGCCTTTTTTTCCAATAAATCGCAAGGAATTTGCATCTCTAACACCACGATTTCATAAATGGTAGCATAATCTATTGTATCTGCTAATTGGTCGCTATGAATAGACGCTGGAAAATCGCACTCAATTTGCACATCTATTGAAAAGGCATTTGCTTGTACTTTCTCTATTTCATAAACGCCAATGAAGGCAGTAATATTTATATTTTCGACAGAAATGAGGAACATTTATGAATATATATTACGTCTCTTTTGAGCTTTGTGGGTTTAGTTTAATAGCGTGGCGCACTTTTGAAAAATGCGCCACGCTATTAAACGCCAAAAGTATATTAAAAAATGAATATAGAAAATGTAGAAAAAAAACTGCATAAATAAGGGGGAAATGAAACATGAAAAATGAGAAATGAAAAATATCCTGATAATCAATGTATTAATAAAATATGCTACGAAATATCTTCGGAAAGATGGGTAATAATTGCCTTTTCTACGGCTTCTATATCCATATTCTGGGACAAATCCCCTTGCTTTGCTATAGAAAAAGTGTTTTTTTCTTCGGATAAAATGACTACACAAGCATCTGTAAGCTCTGCAAGCCCCACAGCTGCACGATGACGCGTGCCTACGCCTTCGGGAAGTATGGTTTCGGAAATGGGCAAAATGCAATGTACAGCAATGATTTTGCCATTTCTCACAATCATTGCGCCATCATGCAAGGGGCTTTCTTTCTGAAAAATGGACGTTATCAACAAGGGCGAAATATCGGCATGTATGGGTTCGCCTTTTTGCTCGATTTCGGTAAGTCTATCATTTCCAGCCAAAACAATTAATGCGCCATTCCCTGCTTTTTGCACTTGTTCCAAGCCTTTGCACAGGGCTTTTGCGTATTGTGCGGGCTGCGAAATGGGATACATTTGCGTAGGTAACAATACCCGTTGAATGTTGAATCTGTCGGCAAAATGCGTCAAAATGCGCCGAATTTCTGGAGTAAACAAGACAAAAAACGCCAATGCGCCCAAATTCCAAAATTGGCTTAAAATGCTCCGTAGCACAATAAAATTGAAAATTTCCACGATTTTCCACAGCACAAATGCCGAAATGATGAAGCCGATGAGTTTGGCAGAAATGCTGTTTTTGATAAATTCGAATAGGCGATACAGCAAAAAACTCACAATAGAAATGTCTATTATGTCGCTCAAGGTAACAGGCAGAAAACCGAGGCTGAATAGTTCCATGAAATAGTTTGAAGTAAGGGGGCAAAGGTACAGAATTATACGGGAAAATGGGCGGTTTGAAAAAAAATCGTATCTTTGGCACGCAGATTTCCGCAGATGAAAGCAGATAAACGCAGATTAATACTCATTTGCGAAAATCTGCGTCCCTAATCTGCGAAAATCTGCGTGAAACTACAAGATAGTCATGAAAATAATCTATTTCCTTCTCATCTTCCTCTCTTTGGCTTGCACTACACATCAAGACGCAAAAACAGCTACAATCCCCTCAAAACACCGAAATATCTCTCATTTTGACTCTACTACGCATACCTTGCATGTCTTAGTCGCCTTGTGCGACAATCAATTTCAAGGCATAGTCCCCGTTCCGCCCAAAATCGGCAATGGACAAGACCCTGACAATAACCTTTATTGGGGCTGCGGAAATGGTATTCGTACCTACTTCCAAAAAAGCGAAGAATGGGAGCTGATTAAGACCCAAAAAATAGATTCTATTCGATTAGAAAGGCTCATTTTCAGGCATTTGGAAAGAGATAACTATTATCTTGTGGCAGATGCCTACGATGGCGAATATATCCAAAAATGTACGCAAGATTTTTTCTATGCTTGTTCGGGGCAGGAAAAAGATACCTTGCATGTCGCAGGCAAAACCATTGGTATTCAGGGCAATGCGAAATTGCTGGCATATATTGGGCATGATGGTTTGATGGATTTTAGCCTCCATGACAAGTTCAAAAATGCAGACGGCATCAAACGGGATTGCATTATTTTGGCATGTATCAGCCAAAAGTATTTCGCCCCGCACCTGCGCCATACAAAGGCAAACCCGCTTGTATGGACAACAGGCTTGATGTGTCCCGAAGCCTATACTTTGCATGATGCTTTTGCGGGTTATGTGCGCGGCGAAACGGGGGAAAAGGTGCGTACAAGGGCGGCTTTAGCCTACGCAAAATACCAAAAATGTAGCGAAAAAGCAGCAAGGAATTTGTTGGTAAAGGGGTATTGATTTCACGCAGATTTTCGCAGATGAAAGCGGATTGCGCAGATAAAAAATAAATTCCTATCTTTGCCTCAAAATACATTTCTTATAGTATGAGTGAGAAATAATCTAAGGAATAGAAAATAAATAACATAACAATTTCATTTTGAGCATTTCGTAGTGCCGTAGGCACGAAATATTTATAGAAAATGGTATCCCCCCCCAATTTAATGCGTTTTTCGTGCAAGCACGAAAAACAAG
>JAYUZN010000532.1:0-4106 GCA_043751755.1 Bacteroidota bacterium
GAGCCACTACGATTACGGAGCTTATCACCCCGACTAAATGGTATTTGAAATGGTAATGTTTACTTACTTGCATAATTTAATTTATTACTTTAACGAAGCTAATGAACCCATTATCATAGCGAAAAACACGATATAAATGAGCAAAACTACGGCTAAAAATACCAACATAGCTTTTGCCCAATTCGCTTTATTCGTATTTGTACCACGGCTAAATGCCCAAACAAATAGTAAAATAATTCCTACAAGCGGAATCATTGTCAATAACATGCAAACTAAATAATCGCCCATACTCATGGGGCTATTATCTTGTTGGTTATTTCCATAACCTTGATTTCCGTAACCTGGGTTCCCGTAGCTAGGATTTCCGTATGGTTGCTGTTGTGGATTGCCTTGATTATTCGGCTGATTGTACATAATTTATGGTATGATAAAGATGGAACATAAAAAAATAAATCAATTTTTTGCTTATTTATAAGAGACGATGATTTGGCAAATTCCCTATTTACGTGTCGTTCTTCCAATTTAGGCGAATCCCAATTTGACAAATCAAAGTGTTTTTACAAAATTTGGGCAAAACCTTTTGCGAAGTGATAACGTAGCAAAAAAGGTTTTGACCCAATTTTGCAGGCGTTTCGTTTAACAAGTTTAGCTTTACCTGCATTGCGAAGAACGCCAAGTGCTAATGCAGGTGGGCGGCGCGTTGGCTTTGAGCTTCGATTCGCCCACTTGTCATTAGCACCTTTGTTCTGCGATTTTTTATTTTAATTCCATGTAAATTGCTCATTTT
Source organism: Bacteroidota bacterium (assembly GCA_043751755.1). Taxonomy (GTDB): domain Bacteria; phylum Bacteroidota; class Bacteroidia; order J057; family J057; genus JAAFHL01. The sequence goes on from JAYUZN010000532.1 coordinate 788, forward strand.
TATGTTGTTTTGAGTAATTTACCCAAATCACCTACGAGTTTATCAAAAGTTTTAACCTTTTCGCTTTCTTCTATATCTGTTTCCGAAAGAACATAACAACCATCTGTATCGACTTCAATAATAGAACGTCCTTTTTTCGCTGGTTTTTTATGAGTTAATGTGCCATCTTCATCTGGAGTAACAAAAAATACCTTGATATGATTCGTTACCTTATCTGCTGAAAGTTTCAATTTCCAATAACCTGTTTGCGCAACACGCTCTCTCAATGTAACCTTACTTGATAATACAGCCACAACTTTACAGGTTGTTGGGTGATAAATCACAATATCAACATCTGGAAGATGGCTACCAAATTCTCCATAATCGACTAATAAATTCCGTTTCACCTTACTCAACTCTTCCGAAAGATTATCTCCTGTAGTCCGTTCTAAAGAATTTCCATTGATAACCTCCAAACCTAAACTTCTAACTTCATCAACAATAATATACTCAATCAACTTTTCCAAGTTTTTGCCTTTAAAAGCTCGCCATGATTGTTCATGGTCAGGTGTTCTACCACTCTCTTTTGCTTTTTTAGCTGTTTCGCTTTTTAAAAAGTCTTTCTTGTGTTGCTTTTTAGCATCTTCTAGTAATGCAGAAATTTGTTTATAGGCAAATTCTCCATATTCTACCTTTTTTAGTTGATAGAGAGATAGTAAATCATTAATATCCATGTAGTTACGTTTAATTTGAGTACAATTTTTGAATAATCTTTTTTGCGGTAGCATGTATTGCTGGTACAGCCACAGAATTACCAAACTGCTTATAAGCATGGACATCCGCCACCACAATTTTAAAACTATCGGGAAAACCTTGCAATCTTGCCCATTCTCTCGGAGTCATTTTTCGGACAAATTCACGATTTACCTCACCTTTAATTTTAGTGGTCGGAGTAAAATCTGTAATTCTATCATCATAAACTAAATTCCGTTCCTTTCCCATACCCCCAACAACTATTGCATTTGCAATACCGTCATTCGGAATAATGGAATAGCCAAAACCATTGCCTTTACTTTCATGCCTTGCCCTATGCCTTTTCAGCGTTTCCAGATACACCTGAGATAGATAATATTTTGTATCCACCACCATTTTCTCTCGAATATCCTCAAAAACCAACTTTTTCCCTTGCGGTTCGGGATATTCAAAATGATTTATTCCTAAATCGCTCCGAAAACCCACAATAAAAATTCGTTCTCTATTTTGAGGTACACCAAAATTTTTAGCGTTCATTACTTGTGGATTAGGCACAAAATAGCCCAAATCATCTCTTAAAACACCTAAAATTGTGGCTAAAGTTTTGCCTTTATCATGCCCCACCAAACCCTTAACATTTTCTAAGAAAAATGCTTTGGGTTGTTTTTCTCTAATAATTCTTGCAACATCAAAAAACAAAGTCCCCCTTGTATCATTAAAACCGCCTTTCCTGCCTGCGATTGAAAAGGCTTGGCAAGGAAAGCCCGCACACAAAACATCATGGTCAGGTATATCCTTTTCATTAATTTTTGTAATATCCCCGTTGGGCAAATCGCCAAAATTAGCTTGATAAGAGCGTTGTGCAGATACGTCTATTTCAGAAGTAAATACACATTTTCCTTTCAGGTTTTGCATAGCAATCCTAAAACCGCCTATCCCTGCGAATAAGTCAATGAACTTAAATAAATGGTTTTCAGGGGTTTCAAACGGTACATCTTCAAAAGGAAATTGAGGCTGTACGTTTTTTATGTCCTCTGAAACATTATTTAATTCTCCATCATAAATTATATAGTTCATATCTATTAATCTTTAAAGATACAAAACTACGCTTTTTTTTTAACTTGTGCAATTTATTTTAGCTTTTTTTGTACTATTGCAGAACGACAACGCTTGACTACGTGCTGCATGTGTTTTAGCCTTGCGCTTCGTTTATGCAGCATGTGAGGCAAGCGATTTGTTGGTGGCATTTTTAATTTATTTATTATCAATGTATTATGGAACTCTTATCCAAACTTCTTCCGCTCCTACGGGACGCTCCTCTGTTCCTTCGAGTTTTGTGAATTTAAGGGTTTCTTTTGATACGCTAATAATTTTAAGTGGTTCATAGCCCAAAAAGAAAAAGCCATCTTTTATGTGCCAATAAATCGATTTAAAATTGATTGCCCCTCTGTAATGGTCAGGGTATTCAGGCGGTGCTTTTATTAGTGTTAACTGTATCTTCCTTTTGTCTGTATCTCCTTTTATTACCCAATACCCAACAAAATCTTTCTCTTTGTTTGTATTGCAGCCAAAAAGGAATACAAGTATTAAGACAATAAAAAAACAAAACTTATTCATATCATTTTTAATTATTTAATTTATTATGAAACAATCAAATACTTACCAAGTAATTCCTGACAAAATTATTAAATCTTCGGAACTCCTTAGTAATCATTCCAATTACATTTTCACACTTCGTATTACAAGCGAACATACTTCAATTTACCCATCTGCGCAACACACATTACTTTTCAATTTTAATGGAGGCGCATTTGGTGTAGAATCTTATGAGTTATCTATTGAAGAACTGCATTGTATTTTAAAGGCTAATCTTGAGCCACAAAAACCTTAGTAGATGAGAGTTTAGAAAGAGAAATTATTTCATGAGTTTCTGGGTGTTCGCATACAAACCTTGATTCATTTATAATAGCCAAACAATTATATATTTTTGTAGTGGCTATTCCTTTAATTTCGTATGAATGTATCGTAGCGGATTGGTTTGTATTTTTGGAGTTTACCCAAACATCAATAGAACCAACTTCTACGCTATCTATTAAAAAGAACTCATTGGAATAGTTTTTTAAAAATACATTTTTAATGTCTTCATGTTCATTTTCCGATAAGTTTATCTTAGTAGGGCTTTCAAGGTGCGTATAGCCCTTGTATTTATTTTTTACAATATTATCAATTAGTTTCCACAAGACATCATTATAATTTCTCCCCTTTGTAGTTTCGGTAAAATTGACTTTAAAATAAATATTAATTGATTGCATTTTTATATGAATTAAATTGTGAATTAATTTGTGTTTTTATGTGGAATTGCCACCAACGCCTAAGCTTGCTGATGTCGCCACTTGCGGGCAGATTAGCAGCGTTAGCAAAAGTGGCGATATGCAGCAAGCTACATGTTGTATGAGCTTTTTATTTTCATCTACACAGGAGGGTTGGGAGAGGCGGCACACTGGCAAGAAGCGTGGGCTTTTGCGGGTGGGTTGCCTGTGTGCCGCCTGTGCGGAGGGCTTAAACAGTTTGTTTGACAAGTTTTCAT
>JAYUZN010000533.1:0-1690 GCA_043751755.1 Bacteroidota bacterium
AACGGCAAATACAACCTACCCTCCTACTTGCAGCGGCACAAACTATCTTTCTAGCTGCTCAAGCTCCTTTTCAGATGGCAGCGGCGGCAGCAACTATGGCAATAGTCAAACTTGCGGTTGGCTTATACAACCTAACGGAGCTTCTTCCGTAACGCTTAATTTTTCTTCGTTTAATACAGAGAATGGCTGGGATTTCGTGAATGTATATGATGGAACGAATAATTCTGCCTCCCTTTTGGGTTCATATTCAGGTAGTTCCATTCCTTCTTCTGTAACTTCAACAGGCGGAAATATGTATGTAGAATTTACAACTGACAATTCTATTACAGCAGCAGGCTGGGACGCTTATTACTCCTGTTCTAACACGCCTGTCTGCAACATCAGCCTTAGTACCTCCCCCACAAATGCCTCCTGTGGACAGAACGACGGCACAATGACCGTTTATGGCTCAGGGGCAAGTTCTTACGAATACAACCTAAACGGAAATGGTTGGACTTGGAATAACTCCTTTACGGGCTTGGCTTCGGGGTGGTATGATGTTTATATTCGAGATGCGAATAATCCGAGTTGTACGAATTATACTTCAGAATATGTAGGGTCTAATGGAAATCCGCCTGTTATCTCCACCCTTTATGACTTCGCTGCGTGTCTCGGTTCTACCTTAGCTATACAAAACCCTTCTGTATCAGGCGCAAGCAGTTATCAGTGGTACAGAAATGGCTCGCCTGTAGCAGGGCAAACGAATCCGACCTTACAGTTTTCAGGGGGGATTACCTCCAATGATGCAGGGAACTATTATTTAATGGCTTATGGAAGTTGTGCGGTTCAAAGTAATACCGTTACTATTACGGTTACGGGGCAACCTAATGCAAGTTTTACATATAGCGGTGTTACTCAAAATGGAGTTGTTGTTGCCATTTCGCCCAATAACGTAAATGGTACACATACATGGACTGTACAAGCTCCAAATGGCACTACAGTTGTAAACGCACAGGTTTCGCCTACGCTCAATTTTACCCCTACGATGAATGGCGATTATTCTATTTACCATAGAATAGATTATAATGGTTGTTGGGCTGATTATTCTGCCTATCTCAACATTACGCCCAATTATTCTAATAATTCTCCCGTTTATCAGAGTTCTAGCCTGACATACAAAGGCGACCCTGTAAACACAGCCACAGGCGAATACACCTACGCGCACGACATCATGAGCGTAGCCGCAAGAAATGCCGTTCTCAATTTCAAGGTGTTTTATATGGGGCAAAATCTTGGAAACAACGAACTTGGATATGGCTGGAGGCATAATTGGCAGATAAAAATGACGCGTATCACCGCGCCTTCGGGGGATTTGGAGATTCGTTTTCCGAATGGCAGAACCAAATATTTCACCGAATTTGTGCAAACAAATACGCCACGTTGTGTCAAAACCTATTTGGGAGAAACGGATACCCTTATCAAAAATGGGAATAATACCTATACTTTGCGCCAGCCTGATGGCACTCAATATGTCTTTGACAATGCTACGGGAAACTTGCTTTCTTTGACAGATTTGAATAATACTACTTTTACCTTGACTTATACAGCCGGAAAATTGACAAAAATAACTGCCCCTGGAGGCAGGTATATTGACTTGTTTTATACAGGAAACGCCCTTACTTCGGTCAAAAATCAGGAAAATCATACGGCT
>JAYUZN010000534.1:0-1802 GCA_043751755.1 Bacteroidota bacterium
CAAACGATGAGCCTCATTTCCAACTTCAATTTTGACAATACAGGCATTCTTTCTCAAGATTCTGCAGACATTATCAGTGTTTGGATAGACAATCAGCCACGCGGAGTTGCCCATATTAGCAAGTTATCTGCGACCTTGTATGATGCCCTTATTTCTGTATATGGAAATACAGCAGACGCAGGTAAACCTTTGAGTTTCAGGGTTTGGGACGCTTCGACAGGTACGGAATATGATGCTCGTCCTGATGGCAATGCTACGGTTACTTTTGCTGCAAATACGATAAAAGGCGCGCTTACGAATCCTTTGCTCTTAGATGTGATAACTGCCACCGACAAAGCCCGTTACATTCCGTTGAATCAAGGCTGGACGATGTTTTCTATCAATACAGATACTTGGAACAAGCCGATAAACGCAGCTTTATCTTCGCTCAAATATTCACAGGCAGGCAATGCCATAAAAACGGCAAATAAATCGGCTTCTTTTTCTGCCAATACTTGGAGCAGTGCCAATGGGCTTGACAGCATGAATGTGCATCGGGGTTATCAAATCTATTTGCAACATGCAGATACTTTGCGGATAGCAGGGGCAGCAGCAGTCATTAAGCCTATAGCTCTCAATCAAGGCTGGAACTTAATTGGCTATCCTTTGCAAAGCGAAACAGCGATAGGCACTGCCATGACTTTCTTAGGCACACCTGATACGATGTGGCTCAAAACAGTGGCGCAAAATCCTACCTATTCTGCCAATATGATAGCTAACTATTATGGAGGAACATGGAAGTCTGCGTTCAACAGCGACATGCAAAAACTCCGTCCAAACTTTGCGTATTGGTTGAAAGTCAATACTTCAGGCTCACAACTCAAATATACGGGGGTAACCGTTGCGCCTCCTGTGTCTCTGTTAAGAGTAGCAAACAATGGCGCAAATGCTGACCCCGATTATCCCGAAACTTGGGGCGTGAATCCTGCCAATTATGAACAAAATATGCTCATAAACGCAAGTATTTCCATAGACAGGCATTGGGTTCAAGACACGAGTTCCTTAGTAGCGGCTTTTGTAGGAAATGAATGTAGAGGCGTAGGGAAACTTAGCTATTTGCCTGAGTTGGACAAAACGCTCATATCTATGTTTGTATATAGCAATAGTTCGACTTCGCTCACTACACAGGATTTGGGCGAAAAAGTGGAATATCGCATTTTTGATGCCAGTCAAAACAGGGTATTTAGGCACTATGCGCCGATTGCTTTTGGGCAAGATTCTATCTTAGGTTCTTTTGAGCAAACCTATAAGTTTAGCAATATTGCACCTGATAATACCTTCTTTGTAGCTGCTTATCCGAATCCTTTTGAAACAAAATTCAAGGTAAATATCCAGTCGGACAAGGCGCAAACTTATACCTTGCGTTTAGTGGACATTGCAGGACACAAGTTAATGGAGCAAAGTATCGAAAAAGAAACGGCAGAAACTACGGTCATAATGAATCCACAAGCATTAAATCTTAGTTCAGGCGTGTATTTCTTGCAGGTCATAGGTTCATTAGGCGAAACGACAACTATCAAGTTGATGAAGTAACTTGCATTGCGCGAGATGAAAGCATATAGGGTGGCGCACCTTTTAAAGGTGTGCCACCTTATTACTATCAGGATTACCCCGAATTTTCACGCGTTAGGGCTGTTAATTCGTGTTAATTCGGGTAATTCGTGGCTATAAAACATCACACAACCGCCCCCGAATGGGCTGTTAATTCGTGTTAATTCGGGTAATTCGTGGCTATAAAAACATCACACAACCGCCCCCGAATG
>JAYUZN010000535.1:0-9351 GCA_043751755.1 Bacteroidota bacterium
TAATTAAGGTTTTGCCCATAAGCATTGCCTATAGACGCACTCCCAATGCCCGTATATGCCTGCACATTGCCATTGCGATAAAGCAGCCCAGTAGAACCGCTTGAGCCAAGCCATTGCTGCCCCAAGCCCAAAGCAGGGAGCAACAAGACAGCCAGTAAACAACCCACTTTGGGGGTAATTGAGTAATTTTTCATAATACTAATTTATTAATAATGAATAGTTTAGAATTAATTTTTGATTTAATTGCTACCAACGCCGCGCTTGCCGATGTTGTTTGGCTGCGCGTAGGCTATTGTGCGTTAGATTAGCCACAATATACGGCAAGCGAAATGTTGGCTGTGTTTTATTTCATTAGATTTTATATGTAATGTTTATTACAAAAATTTATCAATAAATTTAAAAATGTAATTTCAACTAAGTTTGCTTTATGTGTACTTGCTAAAAAATCATTATATATTGCTAATCTTTCCTTTTGATTTCTTTTAGGTTCTAACCTTAGCTTTAGCTCCATTTCTAGTGCAACAATTCTAAGTGGGTTCTCCCCATTTTTAATTGAATTTTTAATGACAACTTCAGCTAAATCTTTCCTTCCTGATGCTACATAGGCAATTACTAATTTATCATTTAAACCTGAATCAAGCTTACTATCATCATATAATTGCTCCAATATAACACATCTATCAATAGCTGCTAAAAAACCTATATAAGTTAAAACAGATGGATTTGTTCCAAAACCATATTTTTTAAAAAAATCTATAATAGGTTTATGTCCATCATGCAAATATTCCTTGTAATGTGCTATCCGATTATTTTGCCCCTTAACTTCAGAATCAGAATAAAATTCAATTAGTTTTACTGGATTACTAAAACCAAATGTTATTTTTACTATTACCCCTTTTTGTAAAAAAAGATTACAACAATAGGGCTCATTCCGTTCAAAGTTCTTAAATGGTCTTGTAGCACCACAACCCATTAAAAAAACCATAATGCCTTGACTACGTACATTTGTTTCACTGGGTATAGTTACAAGTTGTAACCTCTCATTACCACTAATAAATTCGTCAAAAATATTAGCTTGAGCAAGTTCCTTGTTAATTTTAGTGTCCAAGAAGCTTACTTCTACCTTTTCTTTACCCTCACTAACAATTACTTTTGAAATAATTGGAGAATTTGTACTACCACTTGCAACCATTGCTCCTTCAATCCAAGTTTCAAATCTTGTTGGACGAAAAGTAAACGCTTGCTTTTTTAATTTCCTTAAAGGAGTAAAAGTATCAAACATAGTTGTAATATAAAATGTTAAAAAATAAATTAAATTTAGTTATTAAAAATTATTCGTAGATTTTTAAATGTATGCCTTTGTATTTGTAAGTGATTTAACATAACTATTAACTGTTATAATCACAGCCAACGACTAAGATTGGCGCAGGTGGGGCGGGCGGGTGGGATTTGCAGCGTTGGACTCGCCCCACTTGTCGCCAATCTCAATGTTCTGCGATTTTCATTTTGATTTAGATACAATGACCTTCCCCTCCATATTTTGGGCATTCCATTTGCCAATTAATTTTTCTCCATTTATATTTTCATATTCTAAATTAAGAATAGCAAGAGAAAAATGAGTCTGCCCCACCGCAACATTTTCTATAAATTCTATTCCTCTGCATTCTAATTTATTATTTTGTATTATGACATTTATCCTATACAAAGCATGAGACCGTTTACTTTCAGTTGCTAACCAAATTGTTCCACTTTTCTCATCCTCTATGGTAATTTTATAAAGAAATTTACCTTTTCCATCAGATGCGAAGGCATATCCCTCCCAAACTCCTATAAATCGTTGAGCCTCATTTGGTGCTATATTTTTGACCAATTCCATACTCTCATAATTATTTGTATGCACATTAGAATTGCTACCTATTTCATTTTTTTTTTACTTTTCAGTACGACTCCTTTCCCTTCGCAAAGATTGCATTCCGTTAATCCTGCTGAAACATAGCCTTTTCCTTCACATATTCCACAATCTAACACTCCTTTTTTATTGCATGTTTTACAAGATATCCAGCCAGCCCAAATGTCATTATATCCCCCTTTGCCACTACAAGCCTCGCAAGTTAGATGCTTCGAACCTTTGCACTTTAAACAAGTTTGTCTGGTTTCTGCTTGCCCTGTTCCTTCACATTTGTCGCACACCACAAGAAAGTCTTCGTATAAACGAGCTAAGTCGGGCGTTTTGGGGAATTTTACGTTACAACCACCATAGTGCCTATTCATCATTTTAGTATCATATATTTCAATCGATATTCTATAAAAACCTTCAAAATCCCTTATTGTACCACACACTAGTATATCCGCTGCATCTGCTTTTCCCATTTCTAATGCCATTCCTTTGCCACTATACGCCTCCACAAATTTCTTTTGGTCTAAAACTTCCTCAACTTTCGCTTTTTGTAGTATCTGAAAATTTTTTGTATTATAGGGGCGATTAGATAGTTCAATAGTCAATTCTTGGCTAAAAAATATACCTAAATCAGAAACTTTACCATCCATATTGGCAAAGTTTGCTATAGCAACTCGTTCTTGTTCGGTTGCTAATATCTTCTTTACAAGTGAATCCGCTGCAATCTTTAAAATCTTGTCAAAATCTTGACTAAACAGATTGCTACAGTAAAAAAATAAAAGAAAAACAAATGTAAATTTCATAATTTGATAAATAATAGTTTAATTTGGTTATTATCAACGACTTATAAAAATCAAGTTCTTGATTCTACAACTTCTCTTATACAACGGGTAATTTGTGAATTATTCACAAAAATTACGGGAATAAGTATATAAAAAATGTAAACTTGCTTAATTTTGTAAGATAATGCAAAATTGAATTGAGTTGAGTATATCGTTATATACTTAATATTTTTTTTTCTAAGTTTTATAGCACTCAAATAATCTTTCCTGCTTGGGAAAAGGTTAAAAGAATTGTGTGTATGCCAAACAGATAATACTCCGCAAAATCGAGCTATTTCTGCGAAATTAATTTTAACGGAAGTAGGAGTTCCTGACAAGGTAGATAGTTTTTTACAACTGTTGACTTTAACTGTCAAGAAGCTCTTTACTTCGCCGAGAATAACACCTGCTATCTCATTCATAATTACTCCCAAGTAGGCCACTCCCAAGCCTCAAGGTCAAGTTTCCAACGGCTCTTATCGTTGAATTCTAATACTTCTGCTTCAGGAAACAACTCTCCCAAAGTATCTTTTCTTGACATCTCATTTTCTAAGTCAGAATTTAGTGTCAAGAGCCTCTCGTAAGAGTGCGTAATGGTTTGAGATAAATTCTCCATAATTCAAATTATTTAAAAAATTAGTAATTAAATTATAATTAATACCCGCGCCTTTACTGCTTGATTTATATAAGCAAATGGAAATATGGGTATATTGTACTGCTCTATTAATTCCTCAGATACTTTAATGGTTTCTAATAGATTTGCTTTTATTTGCAGCATCAGTTCTCTATTTCCAATAATATCTTTTTTTGAAAGATGTGTATATTGAGCATTATCTTGATTCAACAACATTATAGGAAAAGAGTAGTGCCCGTTTTGTAAATCTTCCTCAACATCCCCAATGTCATCAATCACTTGTATAACAGCAGCACAATTTAGATAAACTCGTAAATAAATATCTATGTCTTCTTTTACGCCCATTCTCAACAAAAGCAAGCCTAATGGAAAAAAGAGATGAGAGGCTTTATTTCCGCATTCGGAAATAAAGCCTTTTTTATAGGGAGATTTTTTTAAGAATAATGACTTTTCCAAATATTCCGTTTTATTCAAAATCAACTTCAGTTTTTGCAATAAGTCCAAATTACCCTTTGAAAAGCCAAAACAGTTAATTAATTTGTACTCGTACATGCTAATTAATTGTAACGACAAATATATATTTTGGTCAGATACAATTCTATTATCACAGTAAGCGTCTATTATTCCATAACCAAGAGTACCTAAAATCCCCGACATAAAAATATCATCAAATTTTTCAATGAGTTCTTGCTCATCTTCATTTCTTAGCCAAATATAGTAAACCAGCATAAAGCCGATGATAGATTTGAGGTATTCATCTTTTTTGAAAGCAGACTTACTTGCGTCTGGAAAATCCGATAAAAAACTCCGAATTAATTCTTGCTTAGTGTCAAGAACTAAATCGTTTATCTTACTCTCTACGAATGTACTTAATGCCATATAGTCCTTACCTTTTAATAAGATTTTTAAAAAGTATCTTTTTGTTAGCCAATCCAATAGGTCATTTGAGTATTTACTCGCTTCAACAAATATCTGTTCAAAAATGATTGATGATTTCATGTATTTTAAATTTGACCAATAATAGTTCTTAGTTAAAAAATAATTAGTACAATTAATGTTTTTACTATCGCAGAACGCTGGGCTTGCTTGACGTCGCCACTTGCGCAGCCGATTTGCAGCGTCGGCATAAGTGGTGATGTGCAGCAAGCCGTATGTTGTGGGAGTTTTTTATTAGTTCGTATTTTTCAATAAGCCCCCAATAGGATTTTACTCGTTTTAATAATGTTGCCATTTTCATAAATTCGATAGATGTATAAAGCATTAGAAATGTGTGGAATAACGAATTCATTTTTACCTTCACTCAAATGATTTAACCCAATAACTTCCTTGCCAAGTATATCATACACTTTGAGCGAAATTTCTGTATTTGGCGGCTTACTCGTAATTTTAACCGTAAAACTTTCTGAAGAAAACAATACTGTAGGAAATACGATTATCTCGAAAGGTAGAGGTTCGGGGTCTATAGGAGGTTCAGGAGCTTTGCAAGCGCAAAATGCAGAAGGGTTTATTTGGTTGCCTTCGCAATCTGTGTGGAGGATTTTGCCTTCATTTCGCCCTTGCCCTGTAAAAACAATTGTCCCATCACACAAAGGCTGAAAATCTAATATCCTAAATCCGTAGTCTTGGTACATATCTCGCTCCCAAATTGTTTTACCAGAATTATCTAACTTTGCAAACTTAACATATTGATAACTATTAGACACCAAATAGCCCGAGCTATCAGGCAACTCCCGTATTTGTGTCCCTTCTTGATTTTCGTTTATCCATACAATTTCGCCGTTGCTTCTTATTTTTACGGTAATATTCCCTGTAACAAGATATTCATTTGGATTGTTTGTAGGCTCAATCGCTGAAAAAAAATGTCCTGTATCAAATAGTTTTGTCCAAAGCGTGTCACCTTGTCCATTTATTTTCATAATGTACGGACGTATAATGTTATTTGCAGTATCTACATTCCAGCAACCTACTACGATAAATTCATTCTTGGTAAGCCTATCTTCTATTAAATCTTTACCTATTTCGCCACCATAATGGAAATACACTTTATTCCATAATTTCTTACCCAAACTATCTAATCGTAATATATATATATCGCCATACGTAGGTTGATAGGGAACAAAGGTGAAATTACGAATAGATTGTCCTACTAACATAAATCCCTTATCGGAAGTTTCTATGATACTATAAGGCTTGTTGCTTGACCAATGAAAAGAGTCTGTTTGAGTTGAATCAAAATCTACCATTTCCCACACCAAATCGCCTTCTCCACTTATTCTGGCAATATAAGAAAAATAACCTGTTATAGAATCTTCAGGAGGCGCAAAACTCCACGATTCAGCAGCTAAAGCATATCCCCCATCATCTGTAGTTGTTCCACCGCCCCATAGTTCCATATCATCGCCGCCATACGAATGTTCCCATAGTTTTTTACCTGTGCTATCGGTTTCGTATAGATGTAAATCATAAGAACTATTCGCATTTAACATTACTCCGCCCCACATAAAACCACCCTCTTTTTGGGGGAAAACCGCCGAACCATTGAAAGGAACATCTTTATTAAAGTAGTTCTGTGCCAAAAGTGAGGCAGAAATACAACAAAGAAAAATCATTAATTGAAATTTCATGATGATTATTTATAAAAAACGCTTTGCGAATACGATGCTTAAAATCGTACTCACAAAGCGCGTGAATGGAATATTAGGGTAGTTTTATGACCTTAACTGCATTGCTTATTACATTTCCCTTGGCAGAAATCCGCAAAGTATATACGCCTGCTGCCAAATGAGAAGTAGTAATTTCATAGCTTGAATTTGAAACTTGGAAGCTTTTTTCTACTACTTTAGTGCCTTTTATATCCCAAAGACTGGCTTCGATTTCCTCATAATGGGAATTAAACCATTTGAAATTCAGGGTATTATCAAAAGGGTTTTCATTTATTGTAATAGCCGTTTCATAACTACTTTGCTCAATAGCAACTGTAGCATTTATCATGTTTTTGCAACTTACTCGCCCATAGCCAAATTCATTGGATTTGCTGCCTGCACCTGCAGTTGTCCCAGGTATGTTATAAGTATAGCCGCCCACTTTTTCTGCACCTTGCCGAAACAAATTGATCATTTGCGTGTAAGTAAGGTTAGAATTGAATTGCAATAACATAGCAGCTATACCTGCTGCAATTCCTACAGAACCCGAACCTGTCTTAAAATTATAGTTACCATACGAGCCTTGATTACCTGTTGAGCCTATATAAATAGGCGTACCTGGGACAGCTATATCATATTGAGAGCCATAATTCGTAGAACCCGCAGCAGCCCAATCAGGATTAATAAGTTCACCATGCAGTTCGTCATTAGGGTCAGAACTGGTAACACTTAGCACTTGGTCAAAATAACTTGCAGGATAAGTGGGAAGATTGGGCGCAGGACTGAATGTATTAAATCCTGTATGGGCAATCAAGATTGTGCCTTTTCCACCACGACCAAGTGTAACATGATCATTCATGGCATTTGAAAGAAAAGCATTATTCAAGGTTGAGAAAAAAGTAGTAGCTACTACAGCAGCAGTAACATTTGAACTCAATGTAAGCTCATATGCTCTAACTAAAATATCCAAACTGGTTTGCGAACCCGAAGCCCCTACACTTGAAACTCGAATTGGCGTTACCGTACTGTTATAAGCAACGCCTACGATATTTTCGGTATTGAATTGACTATTAGGCGTGTTTTCTTCTGCTGCAATCACAAGACACATTTCATAGCCCGTTGCTGCGATAGTAATGTTTATTACAGGTACGCAAGGGTTTACAGTACAATCCCATTGTCCAACAAACTTATTCGCTAAATCGGGGGTATTAAAATCGTAGCCCCCATCTCCCAAAACCGCAATGTTGATGCCTTGCCCACTCAAACCTGCTGCCCAACAGTCGCAAATATCTGCATCTGCGTCAAAGGTAGATACATCATTAGGCATACCCGAAGCCGAAAATGTCCAATTTCCAGGATTGTCGATATACCATTGTTCGTAATAGTATTCATCTGGAAAACCATTGTTGCAAGGTACAGGCGGAACAACGGAAGGATTACCGCTACCATTCAAACTCACACTTTCGCCCATCGGTAAGTTCACTATATTAGGGCTAGCTTCCTGCACAAAACCCTGTTCCTGCAAAAACATTTCTCGGGCGGTTTCAATAAAACCATAGTTTGAGCGGGCAGGTAGATTGACCCTAAAAATATAGGTGTAGTTTCCCCCAACAGGCAAATTCCCCAAATCGGGCTGATGATAGGGCGACAAATCCCAACGCAACATAAACGAATCGACTTCTAACTGCGTAACGTATGGGTTTACAAAATTGACCAATACCAAATCATCAATGATATACCACCCATTCATATAACCTACCAAATACGGATTGCGGGTAATCGTAGGGTAAAGCATTTCTAATTCCCCAGAAGCATACAACAGTTGCAATTGGGACTGAATGTCTGACAAAGTCGCAGTAGGTTTAAAATACACCTCATTTGCTTTGTCTCGTCTATCGCCTTGATAAACAATCGTATCTACAGCATTTGTATCAATCAAGCCTGTATAAGCGGCTCCATTTACAGCCTTAAACGCCATCACATCAGGCTGCTTTACATAATAATCAGGCAAGCCATATGAATACCAATAAGTGGTATCGAATTGCCCCCAAACCGTATTCGCACTCAAAAAGGCGCAAATAATACACAAAAAAAGATGAAAGTGTTGTTTCATGATAAATATGGTTAATGTATGAGTAATTCAAGTTTTGTTTTTACATTCCTTATTTTTTTCAAAGCTACTGCATTTATTTCAGAAAAAAAACTTAATTTTTGAAGTTTTCCCTATGCTATTTCTGCTTTTTTATTTTAAAATAAATTAAAGTATTGATAATCAAATTTCTATGTTTTTATTTTCCTCTTTTTTGGGTAATTTATTTTTTACGTATAGCTTATTTTTATAATCTCCCACAACGCCGATATTGCAGACGGAGACACTTGCGGGCAGATTAGCAGCGTTGGGAAAAGTGGCTCTGTGCGGCAATATTTTTGTTGTCGGAATTTTATTTTTGTAAGTATGGGAATATTTTATTGTATGTTTCATTTTGTTCCTTTAAATAATCATAAACTCTCAACTTGTTTTCTACTACATTCAATATTCTGGTATAAATTGTCTTATAAGACCTTTTTTGGACAAAAATTTGTTCTGTTTTTGACCGATTTGACTGAAAAGAATGCAAATCGAAGTGATTATTATAAATAACATAATCTAATAACATAGCAAATTCTTTCCTATTTTTATTAATTCCCATATTTAGAAACATTGCACTACTTTCTTGGGTAAAATTTATTTCATTTCTTAATCCTTTGTCGTTCTTTATGCTTTCAACACTTCTGTTGTGATTTAGTATATCTAAACAAACAGAAGTAAAATCATCATTTATTGTTGTCCAATGAATATTATGTAATGAACTGTATAATTTTTTAAATTCGTTTAATTCTTTCTTAAACAATTTTGATGCTTGCTTTTTTATATCATCAATTAGAATATTTATCTCGCCATTATTTTTAATATACTCCAATTTTGTTTGAAAAGAGAATTTATAGCTTGCTATTGTTAAATAGCATCCTTTTTCATAGTCCTTATGCCTAATAACTGCATAAAAAGTTGGCTCGTCTTCTCCGTCATAACTATTCTGAACACCTATTATCAAGTCGAATTTTTTTAATGTATCCATATTTAGGCTACCACTATCCGAAAATATCGTAGTCGCTTCCTCTGTTACTATATCGCTAAGAGAAGTGTAGTTAGACACCAAAAACATTGCCCAACCAATCGTATCTGTAGCACTAAAATAATTCCAGCTTACTTTTACATTACAAATTTCTCTATATAATTCCTTTGCCAAGATGTAGGCTTTTTCATGTTCTACTAAAAAAACATCTTTTTGTTTAACTTGGCTTGCTGTTAAGTATTCG
>JAYUZN010000536.1:0-2550 GCA_043751755.1 Bacteroidota bacterium
GCTTCATGCGCTTTCCACGCAAAACGAATGGCATCATCTCTCAATATTTCGGACTCACTTACTTGTATCAAAAGCGGCGGAAGTCCTTGCAAATCTGCATATAAAGGCGAAATAAGCGGATGCCGATTGTCAAAATCCCCATAATACATTTTTGCCCACGCAGGTATGTCAAAATATTCTAACATGGTATCATGCTTTTTGTTTTCCCAAGCAGATTCCCCCGTAACCGCCAAATCTGTCCAAGGGGCAAGGCAGATTCCCGCAAGAGGCAACTCCTTTTCTTGCGCTTTGAGTGCCAACAAAGTCGCTAAAGTGAGTCCGCCCCCCGCCGAATCTCCGCCAATAAAAATCTGTTTCGGCGTGTATTTTTGTTCCGAAATGAGCCAATTATAAGCGGTCATGGCATCATCTAAAGCGGCAGGAAAAGGGTGTTCGGGAGCCATTCTATATTCTACCGAAAAAGCACGAATCCCTGTTTCATGGGCGATTTTGGCGATAAAAGCCCTATGCGTTTTGGTAGAACCCAAGACATAACCACCCCCATGAAAATACAACAAAATATAGTCTTTTCTGGCACCTTGCGGGCGAATCAATTCTGCCGAAAAATGCGAAAATGCTATCTCCTGCACACTTGTGCCAAGCGGAAGGGGGATTTTATTCGTAATCATGTCTCCCGTTCTGCGAATGAAGGGAATATCTGAATGGCGAATTTGAAGCCCATGTATGAGCCGTTTTACGGCTTCTTTGACTACGGTGTGTTGTAAGCTTGGCATGTTTTTTTCTCGCAGATGAACGCAGATGACAGCAGATTTTCGCAAATTTTTCTTAACGCATTTTGCCACGAATTGCACGAATTAACACGAATTAGGGCTGTTAATGGGTGGCTATAATAAGAACAGGTTTTGCATGATTCCTATTAATCTGTGAAAATCTGCGTCCTTAATCTGCGAAAATCTGCGTGAACTAACGTCTTTTCAAATAATCTATCAACAATCTGACCCCTACCCCTGTGCCATTTTTGCCCCGATAGCTGTCTGCGGCAGTGTTCCATGCTGCGCCCGCTATGTCGAGATGTATCCAAGGGTAGCTTGTAAATTTTTCCAAAAACTTTCCTGCGGTGATAGCTCCTGCCCCATTTCCGCCAATATTTTTCATATCCGCAATATCACTTTTCATCATTTCTCCATATTCCTCCCAAAGTGGAAGCTCTACCAAACGCTCATACACTCGCTCGCCACTGCGTTTGAGCTTTGTTTTTGTCTCCTCATCTGCCGTTCCCATCATCACAATGCCTACGCCTCCTACCGCAACTACGGCTGCCCCTGTCAAAGTTGCCAAATCTATCACCAATTCTGGCTCATATTGCTTGGCATACGCCAAGGCATCTGCCAAAATCATTCTGCCTTCTGCATCTGTATTCAAGACTTCGACCGTAGAACCGTCATACATCTTTATAACGTCTCCGGGTGTGTAGGCATTTTCGCCCGGACGATTGTCGGTCGCAGGAATCAAGCCAATAACATGGCAGTTTAGCTTTAATTTTGCTATGCCACATATTGCGCCAATGACTGCCCCTGCGCCGCCCATATCACATTTCATCATATCCATAGAATTTGGGGTAGGCTTGAGGCTTAGTCCACCTGTGTCATATACAACTCCTTTTCCGACCAAAATTATAGGCTTTTCATTTACAGGGTTTTCGGGTTTGTATTCCAAAATGCTAAAAGTAGGCGGCAACTGACTACCCATATTTACGGCTAATAAGCCGCCCATTTTGAGGGACTGTATTTTAGATTTATTGAAAATATCTACGGTAAAGCCATATTTTTCGCCAAAAGTTGCCGCGCGATTTGCCAATTCCTCCGCACTTAGGGTTATGACAGGCTCGTTCACCAAATCGCGGGTGAGGCAGGTCGTTTCGGCTACGGCAAGCCCGTATTCTATGGCGGCTTCTAACTTTTTCCCTTTTCCATAAATATAGACAGAAGTGAGGGAAGCCGCTTTTTTGTCGCTTTTATAAGTCAAAAACTGATAATTGCTCAAATAGGCACTTTCTGCCATGCCAAGCGCGTAATCATCATTGATTTCGTCTGGAAATACCAGCAATAAATCCGTATATTTGTATTCATTGGCAAAAGAAACGACCTTTTGTGTGGTGCGGCGGACGGTTTCTACCGTAGGAGATTCTCCTAAACCCATGACACAGAGCAAGTATTTTCCCGAAGGAATAAGGGTTTTTGTCCCTTTTTCGGCATGTTCCGCCTCAAAACAAATGCCAGAAATGTCGGTATCAATCCATTCATTGGCAGCCGCTAAGTTGCTGTTACTAAGCAAGATAACTATCAAAGTGCTTGCTTGTTTGGGAAATTCGTAGGAAAGTAGTATGTTCATTGTTGCTGATTTGAGCAGCAAAGATAGGCTTTTTTTTGGTAATTACACGATTGTCGCGTTTAGGATAAAATGTGTGTCTCATTTCCAAATAGTCATTGATATTGATAAAAGCATAGATAATGTTAGATTGTGTACGCAAATCTATTGTATGTCCTATAA
>JAYUZN010000537.1:0-3210 GCA_043751755.1 Bacteroidota bacterium
CATGAGGGTCATCTTCTACTAAGCTCGCAGTCGGCAGGTCGGTGCTAAGTAGGACCAAATCATAGAGCCTATCCATAAGCCTTGCCTTTGTCATCAGAAAGGCTTTGCTTTTGGCATCTTTATAGAGTTTTAGCGCAGCCTCTTCTTGCGTGAGGGCAGGATTTTTTTCAATCAACTGAATAAGTTCAATCAACTTATTTTCGCCTTTTGAATGAAAAACCGTCAGCAAATGCTTGAGATATTTGATTTCTGGCTTAGAAAAAGTATGAAGGATGCTATGAATTTTTTCCATAAAAATGCGGATTTATCGGTATTCTAAGCCGCAATTAAGGCATAAAATTACATGTTTTGGTAATTTTTTTACTATTTTGTTGGTAGTCCTATATAAACCCCTTATATTGCCTCAAATTTTAACATTTTTAAGTCTATGGATAAGTTCAACAAACTGAAAGAATTAGTTTCAAGTCTTGAAGAAGACGCAATCAAGTTTTACGACAAAGGCAACAAAGCTGCTGGGACTCGTGTAAGAAACGGTATGCAATCCATCAAAATGATGGCGCAAGACATCCGCAAAGAAGTGCAGGACAAGAAGGAAGCAGAAGATGCTGCCGATGCTGCGAAGGCATAGTAATACCGCAGCCATTGTCCACCGAAAAGGCTATTAGTGTGATGCTAATAGCCTTTTTTTGTTAGGAATTCGCTTCTAATTTTTTCAATTCTTGATGGATTTTCCATAGCTCTATGGCGCACTGATAAGAAATAGCCGTTACCCCAGGAATCGGGATAAGCCCGATGAGCCTATTGCGCATTTTGAGGTCAATTGTAGTGCCTGCGAGCCATTTTGAAAGCACAAACCCCACGATTTCATCTATAAAAATGGGGATTCCGAAAAATTCTATATCAAAAGGCAGTTCTAACACAGACATTACAATGTCAAAACCTGCGGAAAGAAGCAAGGCTTTCCATAAGGCGGATTTCCTGCTATGCAAGGCTTCTATGGAAGCCGAGCTTGTTTCTATTGTTGAAATATTGTCCATATTGAAGATATAAGTTGAGGGCGGTTTAAAAACTGCCTAATTTGGGGCTTATACGTTTTTTTCAAAAAAAAGTTATCCTTCAAAAAATAGGGTTTACTTTTATTTTTGCTAAAAATAAGTGAAAATATTTTTTCAAATAATTGATTATCAATTACTTATTTGTAAATAAAAATGCTAATTTTTCCAACTATTTTGAAACAAAAGTAAACCAAAAACGTATAATACAATATATCTCCTTAATCTAATACACACAAATTATGAACGTAGCAATCAAATTTGCGCTGCAATCTGCAGTGCAACACAAGGCTGTGTGCCAAGTAAAATTGCGTACTGAGCCAACTCCGCGTCATATTCATCCGCATGGGCTAATGTTATCCACACAAGGAAAACATTATCTTATTTGTTGGCAAGATGAGGGACATTCCAAAACGGGCAATTTCCCCAATTTCAGAACATTGCCCATTGATGATGTTACCGCCTTGGAAATTACGGAAAGCCAATTTTCGGTGCAAGACAAATTCAATGCAGACCACAAAATGTACAAAAATTGGCAATTTGTCGTAGCAAAATAGCCGAAAAATGAATATTTTGGCTATATAACAAAAAACACTTGCAGGGATTTGCAAGTGCTTTTTATTTTATCCTTTTCTACGAAAACAGCCGAATCCCCTCTTGCTCAATCACGATTTGCTCTTGCCGAAAAAGCACGCCTATCGCTTTTTTGAACGCCTTTTTGCTCATTTTCAATGCCAACATAATTTCTTCGGGCGTGCTATCATCTGACAAGGGCAAAAAGCCTTTGTTTTTGTGCAATTTCTCTAAAATCAGCAAGGCATTTGGCTCAATCGTATTTTCAAAGCCTTGTTTTTGTAAGATTAAATCTATTTTGCCATCTTCGCGCAAGGTTTTGATATAGGCTTCGAGCGAGTCGCCGAGACTGATGCTGCGAAAAATCTCATTTTCGTACAACAAACCTTTGTAACTTTGATTGATAAGGGCATTGTAGCCTAAACTTGTTCTTTCACAAATCGTAATATTCACTTTTTCGCCTATGCCAAAAGGAGGTTTTTCTTTGCTCAAAAACTTTTCCCATTTGCCAGAAGCCACCAAACGAGAGGAAATTTTGTCCAAAAACATATAGACAAAGTAGGAACGGTCCACTTCCATTTTGCGGGTTTGCTCGCCAAAAGGCACAAATAAATCCTTTTCTAAGCCCCAATCCAAAAATGCGCCATGTTCATTTACGTAGTTTACCCGCAAAAAACCAAAGGTATTGAGTTCGATTTTGGGCTTTAAAGTCGTGGCAATCGGACGGTCTTGCCCGTCTTTATAGACAAAAACAGAGATTTCGTTTCCGTCTTGCAAGCCCAAGGGAATGTATTTGTTGGGTAATAATACCTCAAATCCGTCTGTGTCTCCGAGATACATGCCGACACTTGTGGTGCGGAGTACCGTTAAATCGTTTATTTCGCCTATTCTGAGCATCTGTCGGTATTTGCGCTGTTAAGCGGTTAAATTATCCTCACCAAAAGGCAAAGCCGATGGATGAATTGTAAGAATATCCACATTGCCGTCCTCTAACACAATATAGACAATTCTATAAGCCTTATAGATAAGTTCTCGAATGTTCTCATTTTCTAATTCGGGAACAATACGCCCTGAGCGTGGAAAACGTTCTAATATTTCTGCACGTTGAAATATGTTATCTGCAAAAGCCTCTGCGTATTTATCGGAATAATGGCGAAGATATTCCATAACATTGTAAATATCATCTATTGCTAATTTTGTCCAATTTACTTTTGCCATTTTTTCAACAATTCTTTTGCTTCAAGCGTACTATATACCTCTCTTAGGTTGGACTGTAGCAAGCCTTTTTCGACTTTTTGAATAAAAATAAGCCTTTCAATCAAGACTTCTAATTCAAAAGAATCGGGTAGCAGATTCAGTGTTTCGATAATTTTATTTTTAGTTATCATAAAATTAGGAGTGAATAATGATACATTTTCGTACAAAGGTAGGAAAAATCTGCGAAAAAGCACTAAATTTCTTGATTTACGCCAATTCCAAACAAGGCAAAATCGTATTTTACAGGGTCTTCTGCGCAAAACTGACGGAGGCTTTCGGTCAATTCTACGGCAGCTTTCCAGTCGTTTTGTGTGCGAGAAAGTAAGCC
>JAYUZN010000538.1:0-4698 GCA_043751755.1 Bacteroidota bacterium
CCCATCGAGCCGCTACGGTCAATCACGAGAGAAATGTTTAATGGCAGGCGTTTTTTGTCGGTTTGCGCAGCTTCTGCTTGGAGTTGTACATATAAATATACTTCTTTGACATTTCCATTGGAAAGGAAATACGGGTTGTTGAGGAAAAATTGTGTGTTGATTGGCTTCATTGTGTTGTTGGTTTCACGCAGATTTTCGCAGATGATAGCAGATTTCGCAGATAAAAAAAAATATTATCTGCAAAATACGCCTTAATTTGCGAAAATCTGCGTGCAATAAAGCCTTTTGAACGTAGAAGGAAGGGAATAAGTTACAAGCTGATAGGTATATCTTCATTTAGCACAAACTTTTTTGCATAACTTTGTACAATCATCAAAAAAAGCTATATCTTTGCCAAAAGTTATGCAAGCATACTAATTCTCTCAACATGGCTCTTCCTGCACACAAAATATCCTATTCTTTTGCCGAATATTTGACTTTGGAAACAGAGACAAAGCTCCGCTACGAATATTATTGGGGAGAAGTGTATGCTATGGCAGGGTCTTCTAAAGCGCATAATCGCTTGGTGAACAACACTTGGACAGCCCTTCAAGCAAACAAGAAAAAGGATTGCGAGGCTTATACGGAAAATATTAAGGTAGAAATTGTTTCGCAAGAGATTTATACCTACCCTGATGTGGCTTTTACTTGTGATGCGCAAGATTTGCAAGACGATTATTTTATTAGAAATCCCCTCTTGTTGGTAGAAGTAAAATCTCGTTCTACAGAAGATTTTGACAAAGGGGAAAAGTTTATTTTGTATCAAAAACTGCCTTCGCTTGTCTATTATTTACTCATTTCTCAAAAACAGGTTTTGGTAGAATGTTATACAAAACAAGCAGGTAATACTTGGCTGTATCAAGCCTATCAATCTATCTCTGAGGAAATATTCTTGGAAAAAATAGGCATAACCTTGAAATTGAAGGATATATATGATTCTATTTCGGTTAAAGCAAGCCCTGTTTTTACCCAAATTTTCCCAACAGAAAAAAAATAGCTCGTATCTCATTTGCGAAAATCTGCGGTTTAATCTGCGAAAATCTGCGTGAACCCAATAGTAATTTTTTAATATAAAAAATGGAAGCATACATCATCACAGGCTATCGTACTGCCGTAGGCAAAGCTACTCGCGGCGGTTTCAAACAAATGCGCTCGGACGATTTGGGCGCGGAAGTGATTAAATATTTACTCAAAAATGTGCCAAAACTCGACCCTGAACGCATAGACGACCTCATTGTGGGTTGCGCTGTGCCAGAGGCAGAACAAGGTATGCAGGTTGGGCGCATTGTGTCTTTGCTGTCGCTGCCGCAAAGCGTTTCGGGTGTAACCGTCAATCGCTACTGTGGGTCAGGCTTGGAAACGATTGCGATGGCAGTTGCCAAAATCAAGGCAGGAATGGCAGATTGCATAGTTGCAGGCGGAATTGAGAGCATGACAATGGTTCCCACGATGGGACACAAGCCTGCTTTGAACTGGAAAATCTGCAATGAACACCCCGATTGGTTTTTGGGAATGGGTTTGACTGCCGAAGAAATCGCAAAAGATTATGGCATTTCGCGCGCAGACGCAGATGCTTTTTCGTGCGAATCGCATAGAAAGGCGTTGTTGGCAAACCAAAATGGCACTTTTGCCCCAGAAATCTGCCCTGTAAATGTGGAAGAAGTATTTGTGGGGGAAGATGGCAAACGTCAGACAAAGAAATTTACGATAAATGTAGATGAAGGTCCGCGTGAGACGACTATGGAGGGTTTGGCAAAATTGAAACCTGCTTTTAAGCAAAATGGCATTGTAACTGCGGGCAATTCTTCGCAAACTTCTGATGGGGCAGCGTTTGTGCTTGTCATGTCGGAGGCGATGGTGAAGGAGTTGGGACTTGAGCCAAAAGCACGTATGGCGGCTTATGCTACACATGGCATTGACCCACGAATTATGGGTATGGGTCCTATCAAAGCGATTCCAAAAGCCTTGAAACAGGCAGGTTTGACCCTCAATGACATAGACCAAATTGAGCTAAATGAGGCGTTTGCGGTGCAGTCTTTGGGCGTTATTCGGGATTTGGGGCTAAATACAGACATTATCAATCTCAATGGCGGCGCAATCGCTTTGGGACACCCACTTGGCTGCTCTGGCGCAAAGCTTTCTATTCAATTATTGAATGAAATGACTCGCCGCAATCAAAGATATGGCATCGTGTCGGCTTGTGTAGGCGGTGGACAAGGTGTTGCAGGGATTTATGAGCGGTTGAGTTGATTTTATAAAAAGGACTTTCCAAGTTTAAGACTTGGAAAGTCCTTTTTATAAATCTGCATCTTTCCATGCTGGGAATTTTTCTCTATACAAATCCAATGCTTCTTTCTCCAAATTGGCATATAAAATAGCCTCTTCTCCTACCCTATTTTCACACATCATATTTCCCAAAAAATCAACGGACATAGAACTGCCTGTATAGACAATTTCTTTCCCATCTTTTCCTACTCTATTTACGCCAATAACATAGCTTTGATTTTCGATAGCGCGCGCTTGCAGGAGTTTTTCCCAATGCGAAATGCGTCTTTCTGGCCAATTTGCTACATATAATAATAAATCATATTCGGCATTTCCTTCGGCATCAAAATGGTTTCTACTCCAAATCGGGAAACGCAAATCATAGCAAATAAGGGGGCGGATTTTCCATGTTTTATATTCAAAAAAAACCTTTTCCTCGCCCGAAATGTAGGAAAGCGATTCTCCTGCCATGCTAAATAAATGCCTTTTATCGTATTTTGCCAAAAGCCCTGCCGAAGAAACGGCTACGAAACGGTTAAAATATTGTCCATTTTCTTGCAAAATCAAACTTCCACATAGCAAAATATCATATTTTTCTGCCATTTTTTGCATAAATAACAAGGTATTTCCTTGCATATCTTCGGCTAAATCCGCCGAATGCATAGAAAAACCTGTCGTAAACATCTCTGGCAAAATGACAATGTGGGTGTCTTTTTCCAAATCAGCTAATTTTTCGGCGATATGAAGGAGATTTGCTTCTGGATTTTCCCACGCTAACGCTAATTGAAAGAGGGCTATTTTCATGTTTTTTGTTTATTTCGCGCAGATTTTCGCAGATGAGGGACGCAGATTTAACGCAGATTAAGAAAAAAGCCTCGAAAAGGGCGCTATACCATTTGCGAAAATCTGCGGTTAAATCTGCGAAAATCTGCGTGAAACTAATCCTGCCAATAATTCAAATCCTTATTCCGTTTTTTCTTTGCCTCTGAAACTACGTGTTGCAATAACCGAATGGCAGCCATAGCATTCAAGCCCGCCATAGGCAGCATATTTTGGCGTGCATAACCATCATAATACATTTGCCGTCCTATAACATAACGCTCGTCCCCATCTTTTGGCAGGGATTTCATAATTGCGTCCATTACTTTTGGGTCAAGGTTTTCGCGCGCAATTCTATCGGGCGAATTAGGATTCATTTCCATATTTACGACCGCAGTCGCCAACTCATCATGCGTTTTGAAAGGCAAAATATAGACACTTCTGGTCGTAAGGGTATCCTCAAACATATAATTGACGATATATATATAGGACGACTTGTCGCCTTGATATTCGTCTAAATATTCTTTCACAATGAGGCGAATGGGTTTATAAGTAAGATGCGTATAATATAACGTATCATTTATGCTCACAGGCAGGCTATAAAAACCCTCTTCGGAGGTTACTGTGCCATGTCGCGAGTGATTGAGTTGCACCTGCACATAAGCTATAGGCTGCTGCGAACCTTCGCCAATAATCATTCCCGAAATTTGAAATACGCCCGTAGTGTCCAATTTGGGAGGTTTTACATTATTTTTCCATTGCGCCCAAAGTAGGGTTGGAAGCAAGGAAAACAAGCATATAAAGAGATATTTTGACATAAGATGTAGGTTTGGTTCACGCAGATTTGCGCAGATTTAACCGCAGATTTTCGCAAATTATTCATCTGCGTGAAATCTGCGTCCCTCATCTGCGAAAATCTGCGTGAAAGTATTCAACTAAGATATTAAACGCAAAAAATACGTTGCATGTTCACTTTTTTATTTCACTTGTTTGGCTATTTTTTCAAAAGCCTGTAATATAAGCGTATGAATCAGTGAAGAATCCATGATTTGGGTAGATTCATATTTGAGAAAAATGGCGATTTTTGCTTCTTTTTGGGCAAAAAGGGCTGTAAGCAGGTGCTTATTCAGCCTCACGCCTTCGCGCATACGGCGTTTGAGGAGGTTGCGTTTATTGGCATGTTTAAACAACTTTTTGGGAACAGCAAAGGCAAACGAAACGGGCGCGTCTGCCAATTCCGAAGGGAAAGGATAGATAAAAAAAAATTTAAGCACACCTTTCTTAAAATGAAAAGGGTGCTTAAATAAAGCATCAAAGGCTTTTTTGCCACACAGTTTTTCGGCTTTACCAAAGGAAAAGTCGTGTGGAGTGTCTGTATTCATAAGACAAATGGAATTTGCTTATTTTTGGCGGCTGCTATGACGTGGCTCGTCGCTCACAGTAAGTTTGTGTCTTCCCTTAGCTCTGCGACTTGCGAGTACTTTGCGTCCGTTTGCAGAGGACATTCTGGCTTTAAAGCCATGTTTATTTCTGCGTTTCGTTCTACTTGGCTGAAATGTTCTTTTGCTCATGATG
>JAYUZN010000539.1:0-7455 GCA_043751755.1 Bacteroidota bacterium
GGATTCCTTTGTCTATCAAGTCTTCTGTTACCAAAATATCCGTATTATTGACCCACAACCAAACTTTGCCGTCAGGTTTTATCTCAAAATGAAAGATAATGCTACAGTGAAAAATGTCTTTTATCCATGCCATTTCTAACACTTGAAAATGCCCATGTTCTATGTCTTTGACAAACTGAAATTGTATGTCTTTTTGTGGCATACGGTCGGTTACATATTCGGATAGGTAATCCGATAAAATTTGCCTGTATTTGCTTAGTTTTCGAGCCATGTTTCTATAGTATTAATTTCAGGATTGAATATAATGAGTTGAATATGAAAGGTATCTAAAATAAGCTGTGTAGATTCTTTGGTAAAAAAAGTTTCGTATGCCTTTATAGGCACCGCCAAATACAGCTTTCTTTCCTTGTCTTTTAGGTTCAAAAAAAGTTGATAGTTGAGATACTGCCCTAATGCTTGATGAAATTCGTGTGGGATAGAAGCTGTTAAAAAGTTTTTTACTTCTATTGCGATTTTTTCGTTTCCCTTTTCTGCGGCAATCAAACGCTCTGCACCAAAATCTATTGCATAAGTAGTAGAATCTAATGCTTTTAGATAATAGGGGTCGTGTGTTATCGTCCAGCCCTCCTTTTCTAAAGCTAAACGCACTGTCTGATTGTAAAAATCCTTTGCCATGTTTGATACAAAATTATGGGGCAAATATAGCTGAATAATGGCTGCTTTCCAAAAAAATCTTTAATAAGTACGAGTGAGAAATAATCTAAACAGTTATTTTCGATATATCTTATTTGATTATGATAAACTTATATTAACTTTCAACTCTCAACTTATAACTTTCAACTACTTAATAGCTGTCATTTCTCAAATAAAACTAAAAAATAGTTTATGTTTACTAAAAAAAAATTTTTCATTTTATTTCCCTATATTTGTAGCTAAATTTATCATAAACCTTCAAAGACAACCTGAAAATCGAACAATTGATTTCCGCTATTGCCCAAACAGATGGCTATTTTAAGCGGCAGGCACAAAAACAAGTTAATGTGGCTTTGACTTTGAGAAACTGGCTCATCGGTTTGTATATCGTAGAATACGAGCAGAATGGCGCAGATAGGGCGGAGTATGGGCAACAGGGGGTAACGCTGGCAGCGTGGCACCCTGTTCACCACAAATCATATTAATATGCTTACTTTTATGCTGATGATACCTATCAAAGTATAATTATAATTCTGTAACTTTTCCCCTATCTTTGCTACTTATTCTTTCATAAAAACATATTTTAAAGCGCGTGGCAGACAACACATCAGAAGCAGAATTTGTAGCGTTAATCAATCGGCATCAAGGCATTATCCACAAAGTTTGTGGCATGTATTGCCATGACCGAGACGACAAAAAAGACCTGTTTCAGGAGGTAATTCTTCAATTATGGAAGTCTTTTGATTCCTTTCGGGGGGAATCAAAAGTAACGACATGGATATATAGGGTTGCTTTAAATACAGCGATTTCGGCATTTAGAAAGGAAAGTAAAAAGCCTGCACAAACGGATATTTTGGAACTCAATATTCAAATTCCAGAAGATACCGAATTTCAGGAGAAAAACGAGCAGTTTCAGCTGCTTTACAAAGCCATAAAACAACTTTCGGAAATAGAACGAGCCATTATTCTGCTCTATTTGGACGACCATCCCTACGAAGAGATTGCGCAAATGATAGGAATAACGGCAAATAATGCGCGCGTAAGAATGAATAGAATTAGGGAAAAACTGCGAGGCATGATAAAAGTTGAAAATTGAGAAATGAAAGTTGAGAAATAGTGTTATACATCTGCGAAAATCTGCTTTCATCTGCGAGAAACAGAAAAACATCATGGAATTAGACAACCTTAAAAATATCTGGCAGGAATTTAGTGCGAAGGAAACGGATTCCTATAATGCCCAGCAAATCAAGGACTTGCTGAGTGGCAAATCTAAGGGCGTAATTGCGACTATACAACAGCATTTGCAATATGAAATCATCATTACAGCTGTCTGTTTGGTCTTTTTTGCGGTGATGCCTTTTATTTACAATGGCGCAATGCTCAAAATCCTGATGGGAATTTGGGGGCTTTTGTGTGTTGTTTACTTGTTTTTTTATAGACAAAAATATTTGTTGGTAAAAACCGCTTCTGTGAGCAACGACAATTTGAAATCCATCTTGGATAATTTGGTGGTAAAATTGAAAGAATATACCCGCATTTATTTCTGGAGCAATGTACTGCTCATTCCTTTTCTGCAAATCACCAATTATATTTTGGCAGAAGTAGTTATGGGAGATATTTTTGAGATATTCGCTGCAGGAAATGGTATTTATATTTTTGTGGCTTATGTCTTGATTAGCAGCTTGTTAATGGTTTCTTTTTTCCGTTGGTATGTGAATAAAATGTATGGAAATTATATAATTCAATTGGAACAGTATTTGGAGGAATTGAAGGAATTTTGAAGGCTCACGCAGATTTATGTATTTGTAGGGTGGCGCACCTTTGAAAGGTGCGCCACCCTTTTGGTCGTTATCTAAGTACTAAGAACTACGGAAGAGTATATGTAACTAAAAATCAGTTGTTTGTGTTTAATCCCGTAGGGATGGAATATTTATAGAAAATGATTACCCCGCCACCCTCTCTTATAAATATTTCGCTCCTACGGAGCTAAAAGACTGCGTATTTCGGATATTTCTATAAATATTTCGCCCCTACGGGGCTACATTCTGCAATGATAATCTATTCTGGAAAGATTTCCGTAGTTCTTAGTAAGTATAAATTACAAAGCAATGCTTAGTCCCAACAAAACCAATGTACTTCGTTGATTGATAGCACAATATGGGCGTAGGTGAGCGTTCATATTGTAGGAAACGATATTGCTAAGGCGGTCTGTATCATGTTGGATAATTGTACTATTCAACATGCTACTCCTCGTTTCTGGGGCTTTGACCGTTTCTACAGCTGTTTTGAAAAAAGAAACCCTATCTTCTACAGAAATTGGCGTACTATTCCCAAAAGGCAATATTTCGGCTATCGACAATCTTGACATCATCTGTTCCAAAAAAGCCCTACTTGAAAAAGATAATGCCTTGTTGAGTCGCTGACCACTTCGCACAAATAAGTGAACTTTTTGGCGAGAATAGCTATGTCTAACAGGAATATCTCTGTTTTTGAGAAAAATAAAAGAAGGCTTTTTAAGCCCATTTTTTCCCATTTCTACCGAAGCCCTGAATAGAAAAGACTTTTTATGCTCCAAATTCCAATGCCCCTTCGGATATTTGCTGCTCAAATGCGGGATTATTTTTGGGCAGAAGCCCAAATAAGGCGCATTTTGCCCCAAACAACAGGAAAAAAAGACAAAAATAAACCCAAAATGAGAGAAGATGATTTTCATTATTCAAAAAAAAGAGAGAACTACCTTACAAATCGGTAAATCGATTTACGTTTCGTAGGGTGGCGCACTTTTCAAAAGTGCGCCACCCTACATGCCATTTTCCCGTAAACATGTCATTTCTTGAAGAAATGACATGTTTACGGGAAA
Source organism: Bacteroidota bacterium (assembly GCA_043751755.1). GTDB lineage: Bacteria > Bacteroidota > Bacteroidia > J057 > J057 > JAAFHL01. The sequence continues at coordinate 3,554 of JAYUZN010000539.1, forward strand.
TTCACATTCTATCAAACAATGACATAGCATCACTTGCGAGCAAGCCGCTATTCATTACCGTAGTTTTGATGCCGAGAATCTCCGCAATCGTGGGGGCAATATCCGAACTTAGCCCAATCGGATTATTTTCATCTCCAATAGAGAGATTTGAAGGGACATTTTTGCCTATCATAGCCCCAAAAATACGAGAAGTATTGGCATCAGAATGGTCGAAACCCCGCCAATCATTGTCGTCCAAAATGGGATTCGGCTTGAGGTCGCGCCCACATTCTGGCACCACAAGCATAACCGTATTGCCCGACATACTGGGGATTTGCGTTTGAATATAGTCCCACATAAAGCCTACGGCATGGTCGGCGCGATGCAAACTTTTGAGATAGCCCGAAAAATTGCCATGACAACTGTCCACATTGTTGAAATTGACAACGGTCAAAGCTGGAGAAAAACGCTTCATCACTTCGCAAGCATAACCCGAAATCTGCAAGTCGCCATTGTCCGAAACAGGAGCTTTGGCAACGGTTCCATTTTGAGTAGCTGTAAACATATCTTTCAAAAAAGCCTCTATTTGCTGCTTTTCATCGGCTGTATTGTCGAGACCTGCCATGCTTTCGCCAATGTTATGAAATACATTATCCAAAAAATATTTCATTTTGGCAATAGGTTCAAGCTCCAATTCGGGGTGATAGACTTTGGCATTAGACAAATGTTCAAAGCCAATATCGCTAAAAGTTATGGACGGAGCAAGGAAATTTGCGCCATATTTGCGCCCATACTCTATATGATTGGAGTGATTGAGCAAAGGAATAGAGTTGCCGATGCCATTGCCCACAAACCACATATCTGTAGCCGAATAGCCTCCATGACGGCGCAAATATTCGAAAATGGTGGGATTTTTGGGGCGTTGTTTAAGCCCTTGTCCCAGCAAAGTATTGCCTTGCAGCATCACATTCAAGCCGCCATAATGCCCTGCCGAACTGGAGTGCATTTCCCGAAAAATCGTTCCTTGTTTGTTGATAGGCTGCGACAGAATACGCGGAATGGGGATTTCTCCTACGAGATTAGCATCTGTTCCATACACGATTTTGTCTATGGGAGCGGTTCCTTCAAAGAGATTGTATAAGATATTCCCTTCAATCGCAACATTTTGACTATCAGCCAAGTAGCGTTGAAGAATGCCCTCTTGCTGTCGCACTCCTCCTGCAAACATCACAAGCACTACATGGTCTGCGAGTTTGGAATTTGTTTGGGCAAATAACCTGCCTGAAGGCAAAAGATAAGGACCTGCCAAAGCTGCTGCTGTGGTAAGTGCCGTTTTTCGGATAAATTCTCGTCTTTTCATACCCCCTACTCTTGTGATTTCACGCAGATAAACGCAGATGATAGCCGATTTCGCAGATAAAAATTATCCCTATTTTATTTCAATAAGGTTGCATCTCCGCCCCAAGTATCCTCTGTTTTGAGTCCAATTTCGTCTATTTGGTCTTGATAGACATCAACATTTATTCCTACAATGCTTTCATACATAGCGTATTGAATACACAAAATAACGGGAGCTGCCACAAGTATGCCTACGCCAAGGGCTAATAGTCCCAATAAAATGATGCCAAAATAAACAAAACCCATCGCAAAAAACATGAACCAGTTTTTGGTAATGATTTTGCGGCTTGTTTCCATTGCTTCCCAAAAAGGCAATTTCCCCAAAACGATAAGCGGAACCATGAAGCCATAAGCAAGTGCTAAGTAAATGCCGGGCAATACCAAGCAAATTATGCCAATAACGACCATAAGTGTCATGACGATTTGCCCTAAAAATAGCTCTTTGAAGTGGTCAAAGCCTTTGAAAAAGTCGCCAAATTCAATGCTTTCGCCTTTGGTTATTTTTTGGCAGGTAAGGTAAAATCCACCCGCCATACAAGCTGAAATCGCCATGCTGATAAATGTGCCAACAAAGGGAATGACACCGCCTACGCTGGAGATAATGCCTTGTACAATCACAAAGCCTATCATCATGCCTGCATTTTCTTTGAAAATGTCCCAACCGCGAGACACATAGTCTCCCAGCCGAAAATCGTACATCTGCTCGGTTAAGTGCGAATAGTCCGATGCTTGCCCGTCATACGTAATGTTTGCCATAAAAAAGTGTGTGTGTTAGTATTTTAGTGGACAAATATAAGGGGATTTTGGGGAATAGACAAAAAAAAAACTGCCATCAAAAAAATGGCAGCTACGGGGCAATTTATTTCAATTCCTTTTGCATCTCCTCTACTTCGGCTACCATTTTCTCCCATTTTTCGGTAGCTTGTGCGATTTGACGGCGGAGGCGGTCTATTTGCTTTTGCACTTCGGCGATTTTGGTAAAATTAGCTGCCATACTTGGCTCTGCAAGCGATAAAGTAAGGTTTTTTTTCTGCGTTTCCATTCGCTCGATTTCCACCTCAATATCCTCCTGCTCCTTTTCCATTTTGCGCAAGCGGTTTTTTCGCTGTTTTTGTTCTTCAAAAGAAAGGACAGGTTTTTCTACTATTTTCGGCTTTTTCTCCTCCACTTTGACCTTTTTTTGCTCCTTTTGTTTTTGTTTATCCTCCTCAAAACGAGCCTTTTCAGCTTCTGCCTTTCGGCTGCGCATCTCCTCAAATTCGGGATATGTGCCAGGATATTCTTTGAGTTGCTTGTCCTCTATGTACCAAATTTTGTTTGCTACAGAAGAAAGAAAATGCCTATCATGTGATATAACAATGTACGTTCCTTGATAATTTTGCAGGGCTTTGGTCAAAATTTGAATACTCGGAATGTCTAAGTGATTTGTAGGCTCATCTAAGAGCAAAAAATTAGCTTCTGAAATCAAGACTTTTGCCAAAGCTACCCGCGATTTTTCGCCGCCCGAAAGTACTTGAACCTTTTTTTCTACCTCGTCTCCCGAAAACATAAAACAGCCCAAAACCGTTCGCAATTCTACCTCTGTTTTGTCCGTACCAATATAAGCAAGTTCTTGTAACACATTGTTTTTCAGGTTCAAAGCCTCTAATTGATGCTGCGCAAAAAAGCCTTGTACGACATTATGCCCTTCTTTTCTATCTCCCTCAAAAGGCTCATTGCCGCCCACCATGCGCAGCAAAGTAGATTTTCCTAAACCATTTGCCCCAATTAAGGCTATTTTATCGCCCCTTTCTATGACAGCAACGCTTTCTCTTAGCACTTTTTTGGGACCAAAAGATTTCTCTTCTACCCCCAATTTGATGACCTCACGACCCGAAGGCGTTTTTACCCGAAAAGTAAAAGAGAGGTTAAAATCGTCTTTTTCAGGAGCGTCCACCAAATCCAATTTCTCTAATTGTTTGAGCTTAGACTGTGCCTGTGTCGCTTTTGAGGCTTTTGCCTTAAATCTATCTATAAAACGCTGTTGGTCAGCGATATACTTTTGCTGATTTTCGTAAGAACGTTGCTGCAAATCGCTGCGTTCTGCTTTTGCCTCCAAGTAAAAAGAGTAATTTCCCGCATATTCATTGATTTTGGCATTAGCAATCTCCAAAATCACATCTACCATTCTATCCAAGAAAAAACGGTCATGCGAAACGATAATGCACACGCCGGGATAGGACTCCAAATAATTTTCAAGCCATTGAATAGAAGGCAAATCCAAGTGATTCGTAGGCTCATCTAAGAGCAAAACGTCAGGCTGTTCAAGCAACATTTTTGCGAGCAAAACCCGCATCCGCCAACCACCCGAAAAGGTCTTATAAGGCAGGTGAACTTCGGTGTCTTTGAAGCCCAAACCTGCCAAAATCTCATACGTATGCGAATCAATTTTATCGCCTTCCATAGCGTCCCATTCGGCTTGAAGGTGCGCCATTTCGTCCCACAAATCCAAATCATGACTGCCATTTTCAATCGCAATAAAAATA
>JAYUZN010000540.1:0-1819 GCA_043751755.1 Bacteroidota bacterium
AGATTCCTTCTTTTACCTCATTGCTTAGTGATTCTTAGTGCCTTAGTGGTGAGAAAAATATCTTTTTGTTCACTACTTAATTTTGGTGCGGTAGCCCTACAAATTTACTTCATTTTAGTCCAAACAGGCAAAAAAAATGTATCTTTGTGCAACATTCACAATCAATAGTTATAATAGAAGCTAAAAATAGCCATCACTGACCTTCAAAAGATGCGAATTTTAATAATATGTCTATTTTCCACTCCCTCCATCACATTGCTATCATCTGCACAAACTACGAAGTTTCCAAGCATTTTTATACAAAAATAGTAGGTTTTGAGATTTTGCAAGAAGTCTATCGTGCTGAAAGACAATCTTATAAGTTAGATTTGTGTTTGAACGGAAATTACCTCATAGAGTTATTTTCTTTCCCAGATGTCCCAAAACGTCCTTCAAGACCCGAAGCGGCGGGCTTGCGACACCTTGCTTTTGCAGTCCAAAATATCGAAAAAACAGTAGCTTATTTAGAAAGTAAAGGGCTTTTGATAGAACCCGTCCGAATAGATGAGTTTACGCAAAAAAGATTCACTTTTTTTGCCGACCCAGACGATTTGCCGATAGAGTTGTACGAAATCGGGCTTTAACAAATGGCATATTCTGTATGTTGCCGCATAAGTTCGGGCAAGATGCCTACGACAATATCCGACTTCAAAACGCCCTGCGCCACAAAGTTGGCAGTTTTCCCGTATTCCTTTGCGTCCTTTGCGGTTCCTTTGCGAACTTTGCGGTAAAACGGCAGAAATAAGCATTTTATCTGCGAAATCTGCCTAAATCCGCGCCTATCTGCGTGAACTCCCGCTTCACAAATACTTCCCAAGTTCCCGTTTTCCCCACCATTCCAAAGGCGTATAATATAGCAAAGCCGCCACAATCGCCCGCACATTTCCCAAACGCAGGTTGCGCAAATGGTCTAAGCCTTGCGCTTTGCGATAGACTTTGTGAATATATCGATGCAATTGTTTGTAGAAATCGCTGGGATAAGTGTTCTGAAACATCATAGAAAGGTCATCAGAGTCCGTCCAATTCGCTTTTTGTTGGAGGTCAGCCTTCACTTTTTCATAAAAAAGCGTACCCGGCAAAGGATAGGACACAGAAACGCCAATATCATCTGGCAAAAGTGCCTTTATCATGTCGATTGTCTGCTGAATATCGGCGAAAGTCTCATTTAAGTAGCCAAATTGCAGGAAAAAAGCCACTTTGATGCCTTGTTCTTTCAATTTTTGCCTTGCTTCATAGATTTCTGCCACTTTTGTTCCTTTATCCATTGCATCAAGGATTTTTTGCGAACCCGATTCTGCTCCCACCCAAACCGTTTCCAACCCCGATTCTGCAAGAGCTTTTATCGTATCTGTTTCCAATAACAAATCCACCCTTGACTGAATTTTATACTGAAATGTCAAGCCTTTTTCCTTCACCAAATCTCGAAATTCCTGCACCCACCCTGGCTTTAAACCAAAAATATCATCACACATCCAGAATTTTTCGGGCGAAAAATGCTGCAAAAGGTATTCAATTTCTGCCACCACCCTTTTGGGAGAACGGGAATTGTAGCGATTGCCATAAATAGGCTTTGCACACCAATTGCACTTGTAGGGGCAGCCACGTGTAGTCGCAATATTGAGGGTAAAATAGCCTTGATGTTTGAGCCAAATTTCTCGATAAGGTGCTATGTCTATCAAATCCCAAGCAGGCTGCGGCAGAATATCTAAGTCTCTGATAACAGGGCGTTTAGGGGTGATAATAGTCTTATTTTCACTTCGAAAAGCAATGCCTTGAATCG
>JAYUZN010000541.1:0-3400 GCA_043751755.1 Bacteroidota bacterium
ATCTCCCATAAGTCCCAGATAATCAATGATTTGCTCTGGCGGAAGCCCATATTTTTCTATGATTTTTTCCCTATCATAAATGCTATATCCCGTTTCAAACTTTCCGGGCGGACGATACATAAAGACATTTGATTTGACAAGTTGCGCATAATCCTTGTCAGGCGTAACCATATATACGTCAAACTCCTCCTCCGGCATTTGCTGCGAAATCGTGCCAATAATGTCATCTGCCTCAAAGCCGTCTAATTTCAGGGCAGGAATATTTAATGCTTTTAACATTTTATAGACATAAGGTACAGCTGTTCGCAAATCTTCGGGCGTTTCCTCCCGTTGCGCCTTATATTCAGGATATTCTATGTGCCGAAAGGTAGGGGCGGACGTGTCGAGCGCGACCCCAAGATGCGTAGGGTCTTCCTTCGTAACGATGTCGATGAGGTAATTCGTAAAGCCAAAGACCGCCGAAGTATTCAAGCCTGTCTTGGTGCGGCGTGGATTTTTGATAAATGCGAAATGCGCTCTGTATAACAAAGCAAAGGCATCTAAGAGAAAAAGTTTATTTTTTGGCATGGTGTTTTTGGTTTCGCGCAGATAAACGCAGATGATAGCAGATTTTCGCAGATGTATTTCTTATCTGCGCTATCTGCTATCATCTGCGAAAATCTGCGAGACAAAGGTAGGTTTTTTTTCGCTACCAAAAAAGAAGGCGGAATAGGTACTGAGATTATTCCTTACGCAAAAGTCAAGCAAGCAAAGAGATGAGTATATACGCCACAACTGCCAATGGAATCCCAAGCAAGCCCAAACTTGCTATCAACATTCCGCCCACAATCAAGACCAAAAACCTATATTTATTGTCCTGCCAAGAAAGGTTTTTGAATTTAAACGCCAGTAATTTCAGTTCAGAAACCAGCAAAAATGCCAAAATAGGCGTGAGGGCAAACAATCCCCAAAAAGCGATGGCATTTTCTTTGGGCAAATATTCGGGACGAAAATGGTGGACAAGCCACAAAGACAGGACAAAAATGGTATTTGCGGGCGTGTTTAAGCCAAAAAAACAATCAGATTGCCTTTCGTCTAAATTGAATTTTGCCAAACGCAAGGCAGAAAAGGAAGGAATCCACAAAATTGCCCAAAAAGCAAGCGTAGGAATCTCTTTCAGCTTGAAAAAATCGCCCGAAGGATAGGTTTCTGCCAATAAATACAGCATGACTACGCCCGGAAACACGCCAAAAGTTACGACATCAGCCAGCGAATCTAATTCCTTGCCTATCGGGGAATTGATTTTGAGGGCGCGCGCCACAAAGCCGTCTAAAAAATCGGCTACCAAAGAAATCGCCACCAAAATAGGGGCGGCTTCTTGTTTGCTGGTGCAAAAACAAATAATCGCTAACACGCCGCAGGTGAGATTGAGGCAGGTAAGCAGATTGGGAAGTGTAAATAATTTCATGAGGAAAGTAGTGTAATTCGTGGCAAAATTCGTAAGTCCTAATCAAGTCTTTTTTTTTCGTTTTGCAGGTTTGCGATATTCGGGCAAATCATCTTCATATTCCACCAAATAGGTATAAATTTCCGCCCCTTCTATCATTTCTATCATTTCGCCCACCGTTTCGTGATGCATTTTGCGCAAATGTTCGGCAATAAACACCAAATAAACGCCTTTTTGCAAGCCCAAATGCTGGCAATAATACGCCAATTGGATTTTCCCTTTTTTGTACAAAGAGGCACTTGTAAAGACCTTTGATTCTATCAATAAATCCTCAGTTCCTACAGTTATCAGCAAATCTGTTTTTCCCAAGGCTGTGTTAGCTTCTCGATAACTTTTTCCTTCTAATTCTTGCAAAACGGCTTGAATATAGGTTTCAAAGGCATAAATCATGGAGGCTTCGGGGATAGATTTGTAAATAGTCTGGTTTTTTCCGTCCTTATTTTCCTCTTTTTCCCGAAAAACCCCAAAGCCACGCCGCTTCACATACTCCTTAAATTTCTCTATCAAAACGGGTAATTTCAACTTTCCCTCTTTTGTAACATATTGACTATGAATGACTTCTCCCCCAATTCGCTTGCCTTCGCCATTTGTATAAGGATAAAAAGCATCATATAAATGTTTTCTATACAAAGGCACCCAAAAAGTTACATAGCCTTCTTCATCTTCTTTCACAATGCCATTTGTATGCAGCACTTTTATTGACTCCCTGCTAATTCTAAAAGGAATTTTATTTTCTGTAAACAATAGCATTTCTACGATAGAGCGAAAATCGGAGGCTTTATTGAGAATATTTGACACATTTTTGTCTATTGCCAAATTCAAATACCAATGCTCTACCTCCAAATACTGCACATAGTTCAGCATTTTTTCATTAGGATAGCGTGTAACCAACTGATTGGCAAAGCCATTGACAAGTCCCGGCTGCCCAGCTGTAATGTCATATATTTTCTGTTTCACTTTTTCTTCAAAAAACTGCCCTGTTTCGACTTCGTGCATGTTGAATAATTCGTAGCTTTCTGCTTCTGTAAAATAGGGTAAATTCAGGTTTTCTGCAATGTTAAAAGGGCTGGCATTATCTTGGACGACTCCCACAATATTGCTCACACCCACCAAAATAACCGATTTTAGCGAATGTTCACTGCGAGAATGATAGGAATTTCGGATAGCATGAAGAAACTGCCCGAAATAGGCAGGATTAATGCCTTCTACCTCATCTATAATGAGGAGGTATTTTTTATCTTTCATCGACTCAATCCGTCTAAAGAGACTGGCTATTTCGAACACATCATTAAAGCTTATTCCCCAGTATTTTTCCAGTTCTTCTTTCAAAGTTTGGATAAAAACCCCTAAAGAAGTGTCTTTATAATTCTCAAAATTGATATGCGCTACTTCGTAGCCATCAGTCGTCAATTTGTTGGCAAGTAAGCGAAAATAGGTACTTTTGCCCGTTTGACGGGGCGCCCAAATCGTGAAATAACGTTCTTGCAAGACCAATGCCGAGCCTCGTTCAAGGTAATCAGAGCGGTCAAGCGTATAATGTCTGTCCACGATATTCGGACCTGATGTATTAAATTCTTTCATTTTTGGCTAAATTTAGCGCAAAGATAGGGAAAAATAACCGTACTGCCATTTAAAAAATGGCAGCTACGTTCTACGCAAAATAGGATAAAAAATTCACTTTTACCCAAAATCTTGCCACTTTTATCCCTTCATTCCACACACTCCCCAAAATATCGCCGTTTTTGGTACAAAAAATGCGACATTTGCCTTGTAGCACGCAGATTTTCGCAGATGATAGCAGATTTCGCAGATGTATAGCTTCAATTCTCAATTCTCAATTCTCAATTCTCAATTCTCAATTCTCAATTCTCAATTCTCAATTCTCAATTCTCAATTCTCAATTCTCAATTCTCA
>JAYUZN010000542.1:0-5620 GCA_043751755.1 Bacteroidota bacterium
GAGTTCTGAAAATGCACATTATCATCAGCAGAACCATGCACAAGTAGGTATTTTCCCTGCAAATCTTTGGCATAATTGATAGGGGAATTGTCATCATAACCCTTTGCATTTTCTTGTGGCGTTTGCAAATACCTTTCTGTATAAATGCTGTCATAAAAACGCCAATTCGTTACAGGTGCAACCGAAATGCCCATTTTGAACATGCCATTTCCCTTTGTCATACACAAAGCCGTCATATAACCGCCGTAGCTCCAGCCCCAAATTCCCACCCGATTTGCGTCCACATACGCCAATTTTTTGATATATTTTGCGGCTTCCAATTGGTCTTGCAACTCCACTTTCCCCAAATTTGCATAAGTACATTTCTTGAATTTTGCCCCACGTCCGCCTGTGCCGCGATTATCTACCGAAATAACAATATACCCTTTTTGGGCTAACATATTGAACCACATTGTATTAGAATAGCCCCAAGCATTATTGACTGTATTTATGCCCGGTCCGCCATAGACATACATCAAGACAGGATATTTCTTTTTGGGAGAAAAATCCTTAGGCTTTATCATCCAGCCATTTAGCTCCACATTTTCGGAAGTTTTGAAGCTAAAAAACTCCGTTTTACCCATACCTGCCCCTGCCAAAGTCTCGGTAACTCTTTTGTTGTCCACCAAAGTTTTCTCCAAATCTCCTGTTTTTGCCTTGCGCAACTCCGTTTTTCCGGGATTTGTAGCCGTAGAATAAGCATCTATATAATACGTACACGCCGTACTAAATGACACATCATGTGTACCTGCTGCATCTGTGAGACGTTTTTTATTTTTTCCGTCAAAACCAATGCTATACAAATGCTTTTCTGTAGGCGAAACTTCGGTAGAAAGGAAATAAATCTTGTCATTTTTCTCGTCAATGCTCACAATTTGCTGTACATCAAAGTCGCCTGTCGTGATTTGACTGATTAATTTTCCGTCAATTCCATAACGATAAATGTGATTGTAGCCGTTTTGTTCGCTCATCCACAACATATCGGGGTGATTTGTGGGAAACTGCCATTTGTCATCTGTAATTTCTACGTAAGTGTCGCTCGTTTCGGTGAGCATAATCGAAGCCTTGCCCGTTGTAGCGTTTACATGCAGCACATCAAGGTAATTTTGCAAGCGATTCATGCGCATAACTGCCAGAATATCATTGTTTTGTGTCCAGCGAATGCGCGGAATATAAATATCTGTTTCCTTGCCCAAATCTGCCTGAACCACTTTATTTCCTGTCAAATCATAGACAAAAATATCCACAACAGAGTTCTTTTCACCTGCTTTTGGATACTTGAATGTGTATTGTGTAGGGTACAAAGTCCCATACATCTCCATCGAAAACTCCTTCACCTCCTTTTCATTGAAGCGATAATAGGCAATTCTGTCCCCTTTCGGCGACCAAAAAAAGGCAGGTGCAAAGGAAAACTCCTCCTCATAGACCCAATCAGTAGCCCCGTTTATGATTTCATTTTGCTTGCCGTCTGTGGTAACCTGCGTAGCTTTGTCCGTAGCAAGGTCATAAAAATACAGATTATTTTCAAAAACGTAGCCTACTTTGCTGCCGTCCGGCGAAAAAGCGGCATTAGAAATCGGTTTTCCTGCCTGCAAAATAGAAACCTTTTTCGTTTTGCTATCCCAAATTTGGCAGATTTCTTTGGAAGAGTGGCGATAAATCGGTTCGCTTTTGGCAATAAGCAAAATTTTCGTTTCATCTTCATTGAATTGATAAGATTCAATGTCATTTGCGGAAATACTCGTAGCTAAACCGATTTTGTTAAGGTCTAAAATCGTGGCTACTTTTTTCTCATCTTTGATGCTAAACTGTTCAATAACAGCATTTTCCATTTCAGAATAGAACTCGTCATTTTTCATCCACCGAAAATCATGGGCGAAATCGGGGGCGTATTTGCGGTTGAGCCAAATATCCTGCAAGGTAATTTGCGCAAAAGAAAAGGTGATTTGTATCACCCACAAGAACAGAAAAGTCGTTTTTTTCATGGTTGTATGTTGGGAATTCCTCGCAGATTTTCGCAGATTTAGGAACGCAGATTTTCGGAGATTTTTATTCTGACTGGTATTTTTTCAATATTTTTGTCCATTTTTCTATGTGAAAATTTTTGATTTCCGTAGAATTTTGGGCATCTTTTATTAAGTTTTGGGTAAATATATTAATAAAATCCTGATAATCATCAATAAATCGTAAATAATATTTTAACGTAAGTAGTACTGACTAAATAAACAAGGTTAAGATATTGGTTGTATTGCTGGTGCAAGCGTCCGCTTCGAGGATGGAAGCGAACGCTTCAAGAAACTGCCACAAGCGGACGCTTGCGGCAGCTATCCCGATAATTTAATCCCGTTTATTTTATAAGAACCACTTACTGAAATAAAGTAAGACAATTTAGGCAAAGCGGTATTATTTTTAATCCTGTCGAAATCGACTTGCTCCTTTGTCGTTTTGATACCGATGTCAAATTGCTTATCGAGAATTCTGACATATACCTTTAACCCTGTTTTGGTTATGGTTTTCTCTATAAAGATTTTGACCGTATTGTAAGTATCGCATACTTGCCCTTCCATTGCCAGATGTACGTGCGCAAATAAACGGTGTTCTATGGGATTCCATTTAGAAGCGTATGGGGGATAATGAGCGATTATGAGGTTTTTGCCTATCATTAAATAAGGCTATTTTTGGCATCCGGATAATGATGAATGCCAGATGTTTCCCACCACCATAAGAGACAATCGCTAATAAAATCTGCAGTTTCATGGCTTGTGCCAATCGTAATATAGCCTTCATTGCGTTGCAGGTCATAAATCCCATGCGGAATCACTTTGCCTTCCGTTAGATACGAGTAGTCATGGTCATAAACCGGCTTCGCCCCTTTTTGCGCTCATTTTGAACAACTTACGCATATACTCCTTACCCCCAAAACCTAATTTAAGCGTTTCGATAGCTGCATAATTGACGTTTAGAACGTTCGCCAAGACTACAATAATGAGCAAACATCCTATTTTCTATGAATTTACTATACTTCTCCATTTTTTTGCCTTAATTTTGACGCTACAAAGATACACAAAATCTCCAATTTATTTATTTTTCAGTCCTAAGGGAAGATTATACAGAATATTCGTATCTTTGCCGAAGAATTACTACGAAATGAAACAGATTCTTATAATATCACTTGCCCTCATTTTCGCCTACTCCGCTTCTGCCCAAAAGTGGGATATGCGCAACTATCGGCGTGTTCAAATCAAAGACGCAGGGGAGATTTATGCTACCCTCAACCTTGACAAAAAGACCGAAAATGGCAAGCCACGTATGAAAATGATTCTCATCAATCAAAGATGGGTTCCCGATTCTTTGTTCAAAAGTATGCAGTCGCTTACGAATGAAAACAAGTGGCCTGCAGGCTTGAAAACAGCCAAACAAAGGCATGAAAATGAGAAAAAAATGGGCTTATACAGAGCTTATATTGCTACCTCTTTTCGAGGAAAATACATCTTGTATATTCCTGCAAAGGAAAATAAAGACAACAAAAACCTCTCCGCAGATATGGTCAGCAACAACGATTTTTACATGATTGTTGGCAAAAAGGGGGTAGAAAGAAAGGACTCTTTGATGCGGGGCTACGAAAAATGGAAGCGTGGAAAAGTGGTAAAATTTGACCCGAATCCTACCAAAAGTGCCAGCAAACCCAATAATGGAAGCGGACCAGGGAATATGCCTCCGCGCGAACCTGGAGGGCAAAAAGACCCAAAATCGCCTGTACTTTCTCCTTCAGGCACAGATAAAACCATTCCTACCCTGCCCAAAAGACAGTAAGAAGGAAATGAAAAATGAAAAATAAGAAATGAAAAATGAAATCTATCTAATTTTCTATCTTGTTTATCTTGTAAATCTTGTCAAAAATAAAAGCATGTCATCTGCGTGCTAAAACATTTGGTAAATCGTGTATAAATACCTCATAGCAAGCCTTTTAATACTAACAGCTTGCGAATCAAACCTAAGCAAACAACAACGCGCCATTTCCGATTCGATTCATAAAGAAGATTCGATTTTGGCAAGGTACGTTATGAATAATCTCCGAATACAAATAAAAGACACCCTAATAGGTGATTCTATTGTTAAAAAAGATACCCTAAAAGGCACGTTCACCCTCCCGACCCTGACCAAAGACTTGCGCAACAAAAAACCTGTTGCCGTCATTGTCAAAAAAGATACCTGTACAGAGTAACACAACATTTTAATGCCATTTATGGACTTTTCAAACCAACTCATTCTCAAAGACTTTGATGTTTTTTTAACTTTTTTGAATGAACACGCACCTTTAGAATTGACAAATGACAAAGCTTTGTTAAAGGGCAAATACCTCATTCCCCTCAATCTGCGAATGAAGTCTTTTCAAACCCTATTTATTACCGAAAAAAGTAAGCAAGATGTCTTTATTTTGTTACAAACTTTCTTTTTTATTGCAGAAAAAGCGCAAATCACACTCAAAAAAAGCGACCCCAAAACAGGCAAAAACAGCTTACATCTCAATATTGAGCGTGCCAAATTGTATGACGAATTGACAGATAATGAGCAGTATTTTTGTTTATTAGACAGCTTTTGGTCGCACATCAGCTGGGAGAAGGCGTATGAGTGCCGTTTTTTTCATGCTGCCGATTTTTATCTACAAATTGTGGCAGATTATCCTGTAGGAAAGAAAATTTTGATTCAGGATAGAAATTTGAAAAGAGAAGGAGACATTCGGTATCGAGGCGAAAACTTTGTGGTAGAAACCTTACAAGCTTTCGGCTGTTTGGCATTGGAATGGGATATAACATTAGAAAAAAGAAGAAATAAATATATTTTCCCTTATCAATCCATAACCGTTACGCCCTTAGGAAAAGAACTTATCCCTATTTTGTTTAGCGAGTATGGGCAGCAATTTCTCTATCCAAACGATTGGATAGAAGATATTTTTCAAGACGAGGACGTAGAAATGAAAACGTTAAGTGATGTGTTCAAATTATCTATTAGCGGTTGGAACATAGAAAATAAGTTGCTACCCATTGAATATGAGATGGTTGAAGGGAAATACCATTTAAAAATCTCCTTAAATAAGAAATGTTATAGAGTGATAGAAATAGGCGGGAATTTTACCTTTAATGACCTACATACTGTCATACAAGAGGCTTTTAACTTTGAAGATGACCATTTGTATGCTTTTTATATGGATAATGAAGCCCATTCACAAGACGACAATAGCACGTATTGGGGTCCTCGTTGCCAAGATGGAAAATACTATGCCGAAGAGGTACTCATTGGAGAAGTAGGGCTTATAAAAGGCAAAAAATTTCTTTATCTTTTTGATTTTGGCGCAAATTGGCATTTTGAGGTGCTGGTAGAGGCTATTTTTCCCGATGAAGAAGAGGAAAATGGGGGGAGTATTATTAAGTCGGTGGGAAAATCCCCAGAGCAGTATGAGGAATGAGACGAGGCAGAATAATCTTAACAGATAAATTTATTCACACTTTAATTATCAAAAACAATGATTTTAACAGCTTTTCACGAAATTGTGCCTGAAATAGGTTTAACTGAAATGAGG
>JAYUZN010000543.1:0-2928 GCA_043751755.1 Bacteroidota bacterium
CCTCATTTCAGTTAAACCTATTTCAGGCACAATTTCGTGAAAAGCTGTTAAAATCATTGTTTTTGATAATTAAAGTGTGAATAAATTTATCTGTTAAGAGTATTCCTCCTCGTCCTATTCCTCATAGCGATTAATTTCTATCCTCTCAAGGGGTTTTAAACCCATAAAAGAACTATGTAAGGACAGTATTTGCCTATTTTTTGATTTCAAGGGCGAAAATTAGGCATTTGAAAACAGATATGCAAATGTACGCCTTATGCTTGTTTTGTGTAAAAGGAAGCTTATAAAGCTTTTGCTATTTTGGAAAGAAGGTCTATCATTTCTCCTTTTGGGTGTTGATGCGCCAAAATAGGGTGATGTTTGCAATGTTCAATTAAGTCATTTGCTGTAATTGAATCGGAAAAATAGGTCATAATCTTTGATTTATTGCCAAAACCTGTTGCTAAACGGCTGATTTGCGCATCTGTCAAAGATATAAATAATCCATTTGCTTGCTGAATGTTAAAATACTCTCTTTCTGTTCCTGCTAAGAAGCCATTTTCCATATCATAAAAATCTCTTTCAGCATGGCTTAATGCTTTAAAATCCTCATAAATCGCCGATTTGCCTATATCTTTTGCGAATATTTCTACGGCTTTTAAAGGCAGATAATTTTCTACTTCTCGTTTATATAAAACATGAAAAGGAATGTTTTTTTTCGTACATTCTTTTTTTACAGATTTGTTTTTAGGAGATTCATGCGTAGAGAATAATTTATCACTATCAGAAAGAACAAAAATCCTATGATTTCTATAGGTTAAATATAGATTATTCATCTCCTTTTCCCAATTATTCCCTCCCCCTCCTACCACAATTGCCCAATGATTCTGAAGTGCCACTTTTATTTTCTCTGCAAAATGATTCTTAACTTTCACAAATTTATCCACTAACCTATTAAGAAATATTCTATCACTATCGCCTTCTGTAATAAGGTAAAGCGGAGCTTGTAAAATCGTTCGGGCAGTATTTTGACTCTGCGTATCTATGGAAAAAAGCGGCAAATTAAGGTAATATGTCCGTTCATTTTCGTAATGCGAAATACATTTCTCTATGTTGTCGCGTATTATTTGTTGTTTATTTGGCGTATTTTCCCTAAACCATTCGCTTTCAAAAATGGCTTCTTCATTGTCAATAAACCAAATATGCCTTTCTTCATAGAAAAAAGACATGACACTTTCCACCCAACTATGATTTTGAAGCGAAAATAACTCCTGATGAATAGATACTATCATTTTTTGCGGGCTTTTCTGATGTGCATTAATTCGTTGTAATCTTCTGAAAAAACGCCTGTAGGCCAGCCATCAAGATTTCCTTCTTCATCTATCGCTATTTTTTTCAAAAAACTTCTTTTTCCTTCGCTGCCTTCCTCTGTGTCTATCCAATAGATTGCCACTTGTTCAGGTTTGAGTTTTCCTTCAGCTACCAAACGCCTGATTCTCAATAGCATTACTTCGGAATGGGTTTCTAAGATGTAGTTATGCCCATTTTTGATAGCACTTTCTGCAAAAAGTTCTACCAAACTGCCATGTGCAGCAGGGTGAATATGGAGTTCAGGCTGCTCTATGATGATGGTTTTATGTTGAAAGATTCCATAAGTTGAATTGATTTCAAATATATCTATATTATCGTCCAATGTAGCCACAACTAAAGGCAATACTTGTGTAATCCCTTGTCCAGTTTGCGTAATAGGGACTTTTGTTCCTGCTTTTTTGTTAAAATCTTTTAAAAATAAATAAAACCCGTCATTCTCTTCATTTTTTTCTATGTCTATTCCCCAACCTTCCATGTTGTTTATATACCAATCTCGCACTTTTTCCAATAAATTAGGGGATTGATACAAGGCATGTACTGCAAATTCACCTTTAACGTCTAAGTCTTGTTTTTTTAGCGCATCAAAACTCATATTTGCATCAGAAAAGGTGTGCCGAATACCTGTAAAATATTGAAAAAAACCAATTTCACTTAATAAATCTTGTAAATCATACTCATCATCTGACGAATAATCTACTTTTGTAAGTCTTGAAGTCGGGCGAAGTCCTTGAAATAACTTCTTTCCATTTTGAGTGTATTCATAAGGTTCTTTTCCTTTTTGAGAAACAATGTAAACAGGTTTTTTTAAGTCTTTTCCATCCCATGCTGCTTTCCATTCAGATTCGTCAAAATATTTCCATTCTAAGTATGTTATCAAATATTTATATTCATTTAACTTTAGGTGAACGGAAATTTCAAGTTCGCTTTGGTGACCCATATTTATGGTAAATTCCAAAGCCTTATTTTCAACTCCATTAAAGAACAATTCTTTCCAATTCTTCGCAAAAGAAAGTTCTTTATGATAGTTCAAAAGCAAATCGTTATTGCCTGATAACCATTCGTTTAACATCAAAGGAAGTTTAATCAGGGCGGATTTCCCCGAATTATTTTTCCCAATTACAATCGTTATGGGCTTTATTTCAAACACTTGTTCTTGCTCAAATGACTTGTAATTTTTGAAAGTAATCTTTTGAACGCTCATAATTGTGTTATGTTATATTGAATTTTGTGGAAATGAATGTGATAGTGTTGCATTTAAGACAAATAGCCGTCCTTTCTCAAAACCATCTTCCACGCGGCTTTTTCGGTTTTGGCATCTGTTTTTGCTTTTTTGCGGTTTTCTTTTTGACCAAAGTATAATGCTTCTTAAAGCCTTTCTATATAATCAGGCGTAAAACAAGTTGTGCTAACCATCTCCAAGATATTGGCAGAAATGGAGGTATTTATGCCAAACATACTTAATGAAGGGCTTATGAGCAAGTCTATTGTCTCGTCTTCTTCTGTTGTATGAAGCCATTTGGCGTAAAATGCGCGACTTTCCCAACCATAATCTATGGTAGCTACAATTTTATCCTGATT
>JAYUZN010000544.1:0-2979 GCA_043751755.1 Bacteroidota bacterium
ACGTCCCAAGGCACAGGCGTAATTTTCAATATATCTTGACGAATCGCATCTGCCTGTTCCTGCTTGCCTTGCATCTCTAAACGGCGGGCTTCTTTCTGCCAATCTTCACTACTTGAGCTTTGATTTTGAACATTTGTATGCTGCTTAAACTCGGTTAAACCTAAGAAAGCCAACAAGTTATGTTTTTTATTGGTTTCTATTACATACAAATTTTTGACTGCCCTTGTCATCGCCACATACAGCGAATTTACATAAAACTTGTACTCATCTAAGGACTTGTCTGCCTTGTCGCGGCTGCGGGCATATTCGATTTCTCCCTCCAAATCTGCCTGCGTTACGCCATTTGTCAGCTCTCGAAATTCTTTTTCATATTGTGAAATAATATTAAACAAAATAATATTTTCATATTCCAAGCCTTTCGCTTCTTGTACAGAAAATAACAAGGGCGTATCAAAGAATTTCTTAGCATTTAACTTGTCCTCATTGCGCATAACAAGCACCGCAAAACGGGTAGAACGCTTGGTTTTGTCGTTCAATTCGGTCTTAGTTTTAGGCAGATTTTCCAAAAAAGCCACTTCGCCCTTGTGTTGTGAGCGGGATTCTACCAAAAAAGTACTTTCTTTGTCTATCGAGCCAAAACGGGCATTTTTGATGCGCAACAACTGATTCGCAATCTGCGTAACTTCGGGCGTGTTGCGATAATTTGCTGCAAGTACGCGAATGATATTTGCCTGCAACTCCTGCTTGTAAAACATGGATTTGAGCTGCGACCAAGAAAAGAAATTAGGATGCACAATTTGATTGGCATCTCCACACAGAATAAAACTCGTAGGATATTTTAACGCCTTGATTATCAGGAATAACTGCACATTTGTAATGTCTTGCACCTCATCAACTACGACAAAATCATAGTCTTTTTCTACCTTTTTCAAGTATTCAAATGCCAAAATATTACTATCAAAATAGGGGCTTTCCGCCAAATAATCTATGTATTTGAGAAATAAATCATAGAGAATTTCCCTTTCTGCGGCAGAAAAAATAGACTGTTTTATGCCTAAATTCAGGTATTCGTCCTTGCTCAAATAGGGTTTATCCACAATAGAACCCGTCAAAACGCCTTTAAATTCCTCAAAAACCTTGTAAGAATCCTTTATTTTATGACTTTGTTTATAACGTACAATCCATTGTTCAAAGGCGCGAAAATCAATTTCCTTCCCTTTTGGCACTTCTAACATAGAAAGGTACTCAAAAAAGGAAAGAAATTCCACTTCTTGATTGGCATTTTCATAGTCAAAAGAATAGTATAAATTGCGGGAATTTTCGACCAAATAAGGCGAAAGTGTAACATATAACACTTTGCCTTTCAAGGTTTTAACCTTTTCTAAGGTCAAAGCGGTTTTGCCACTTCCTGCCGAGCCTATCACAATCAAGGGGGCGGGCAGGTGCAGAATTTCGCCTTGCGTGTCATCAAAGGACAAAATTTTGTCCAAAATATGAAAAGAACTTTGCTTTTTATTGATAAAACCTATCTGCGTAATGTCCTCTTTTACAAGGGATTTCTCATCTTTTACGGACACTAATTTGCTTTCATCTATTTCTGCCCCATTCAAAAAACGGGATTTGTCGTAGTCATGATTCAAAATGACTTCGAGCAAAAATATGTATTTTTTTCCTTCAAATTCGCCAATTTTGAACAAAAGACGGTCAGTATCGTCCAATTTTGCCCGATAATATCCTGTATTTGGCATTTTTTTGACATCTGCCGAATGAAAATCTCCTGCTTTGAGATAGGTAACAGTTTTGTCAAACTGCTTTTTCACCTTGTTATAGGCTAAATCTGCGTAATATAATATGTCCATGTTTATCAAAAATTTGGGGCAAAGTTAATGTATTTCACGCAGATTTCCACAGATTTAGGAACACGCAAAGAATAAAATCATAATTTACCACTAAGGCACAAAGGAAACTAAGAAAGAAAAAGCGTGGCTTAGTTGTCTTCTTTTACCCTATTGCTTCGTGATTCTTAGTGCCTTAGTGGTGAGAAAAATAGCAAGTTATTTAATTTTCGTTCCTTAAGAGCAGATTCACACAGATTTCTTCTTAATCTACTCAACTCTGCGCGAAATCCGAAATTCAAAACTGAAAATAGATAAAAGGCTGTATTTCAGCCGATTTGAGTTGAATAACCAAGACAATCATAGCCGTTATTACCATTATTTTGCTCACAAGCGAGAGATTTGTAATACTATTTTCTGCCTGTTGTGTGAGGCTTTGCGGAATAAAATGAAGAATATATCCCAATAACATCAAGTCCAAAATCCCCGAATAACCTGTAACAAATTCAGGAAAAATCTGCCCATCAAAATGAAATAAAATCTGTTCTAACACATCTATTGCGGTTTTCATATCGCCTGCACGAAAAAATATCCAACAAAAACAGACAAAATGAAACGTAAATAACACGCCCAGAATATGCCTTATTTGCTGTTGCCAAAGGCTTGTATTTTCTTTGTGAGGGAAAATAAATTCTTTGAAAAATTTTTCAATCGCCAAACCTATTCCATGCAAAGCCCCCCACAAAATAAAACGCATAGCTGCACCATGCCAAAGTCCTCCTAAAAGCATGGTAATGAATAGGTTAAGATAGGTTCTGCCTCGTCCATGCCTATTTCCTCCCAAAGAAATATAGAGATAATCGCGCAGCCAAGTAGAGAGGGATTTGTGCCACCTGCGCCAAAATTCGGTGATGCTTGCGGACTGATAGGGCGAATCAAAGTTGAGGCAAAACTCGTATCCCATAAGCAAAGCTATGCCAATTGCCATGTCCGAATAGCCCGAAAAGTCGCAATAAATCTGCAAAGCATAGCCATATACGCCAAAAAGGTTTTCCAACCCCGAATATAAAGTAGGCTGCTCAAAAATTCTATCTACAAAATTGATGCTCAAATAATCGGAAATAATTACTTTTTTGAACAAACC
>JAYUZN010000545.1:0-1627 GCA_043751755.1 Bacteroidota bacterium
TGAGTCTATAAACCGCAAAGTTCGCAAAGAAAGCCCACGCAAAGGACGCAAAGTTGAGGATTTTTGAGTTATTCCTTTGCGTTCTTTGCGGTTCCTTTGCGAACTTTGCGGTAAAATGAGAGATATTTGTGGTAAAATGAGAAATATTTGCGTTTTGTCAGCTCCATTTTCTTTACAGCAGGAAAATTATTGTAGAATAATGGGGGTATTTCTATAAATATTCCACGAACACCGCAGAAGCACAAAGGCACAAAGGGCTGATTTTCTTTCCTTTGCGTCTCTGCGGCTTTGCGGTTAATGCTCAAGAAAAGCGTCACTTATTTATGATGTACTACTTATTGTTAAAATGAAATAATTTATCCCATTCAAAATATAATAAAATATAACCTCTGCCATTTTCTTTCCCTCAAAGCGGTAATTTTGTCATATTTTATTACCTTTGTGGCAGTTTTGATTATTTGGACGTTTTATTGTGTAAATTTCTCGCTGGTTTCACGCAGATTTCCGCAGATGATAGCAGATTTCGCAGATAAAACAAGGCTAACTGTTCACTGATAACTGATACCTGATATATGTTTGGTTTTCTCAAAAAATTATTTCCTTCCAAAAAAGAAAAAGACGTACAAGCATTGCGCCCGATTGTGGAGCAGATAAATGCCGAGTATGCGAAGTTGCGCAATATAAGTGATGACGAATTGCGTGCAAAAACGACTGGGTTTCGCCAAGAAATCAAAGACCATATTGCTGCCATTGTGGGCGAAATGCAGGAACTGCGCGCGCAAGCCGAAATAGAAGCCGACATAGATACAAAACAAAAGCTATATGACCGTATTGATGTCTTGAAAAAAGAACGAAATACGGCTTTGGAAGCCATTTTGTTGGAAATATTGCCCGAAGCCTTTGCTGTTATGAAGGAAACAGCCCGCCGCCTGACCGAAAATAAAGTCCTCAAAGTAACGGCTACCGATTGGGATAAATCCATCGCCGAAGAAAAGCCTGATGTCGTTGTGATTGAAGGAAATATGGCGATTTGGGACAACAAATGGCTCGTTACAGACACCGAAATGGAGTGGAATATGATTCACTATGACGTGCAGTTGATAGGCGGACAGGTGCTGCATCAAGGCAAAATTGCGGAAATGGCAACGGGAGAAGGCAAAACCCTCGTGGCGACTTTGCCGATTTACCTCAATGCTTTGACAGGTTTTGGCTTGCATTTGGTTACGGTAAACAACTATCTTGCCCGCAGGGACTGTGAGTGGAATGCGCCGCTATTTATGTTTCATGGCTTGTCTGTGGCTTGTATAGACTTGCACGAGCCTAATTCCGAAGACAGACGCGCAGCTTATAATGCGGATATTACTTACGGCACAAATAACGAATTTGGTTTCGATTATTTGCGCGATAACATGACTACGCAGCCCGAACATTTGGTACAAAGAGAACATCAATTTGCCATTATAGATGAGGTAGATTCCGTTTTGATTGACGAGGCAAGAACGCCCCTGATTATTTCGGGTCCTGTACAAAGAGGCGATGATGTGCAGCAATATTTTGACTTAAAGCCTCGTATTGAGCGCATTACCCGCAAGCAAAGAGACCTTGTAAACCAATTTTTGATTGATGC
>JAYUZN010000546.1:0-11973 GCA_043751755.1 Bacteroidota bacterium
ACACCACTTTGGGCGGGTTTTATTACCATTTTTAAGCCATTTCCTTACGAAAACAGCTTAAAACACGTCGTTTAATAAATGAAATGAACAGCCCTGCCCCTGGAGGGGGGAGAAAGGCTTTACCCCCTTTAGGGGGGCAGGGGGGCAAATGACAAACTGTTAAGTTATTTAATTTTCGTTCCTTAGGGGTTCGTCGCGCCTTAATGGTAAAGACACAAGATTTATTTCGGAGCCAAGCGCATCAGCAACAAGGAAAACGGAAAAAACAACAGATTTGGCAGCCATACAGCCAGCCACGTAGGAAAAATATCACTAATAAATAAAGTTCCTAACAAGAGCATGGCAACATATACAACACTTATCACCACGCCTAAACCAATCTGCAAAGCCGTTCCGCCGCGCGCCTTGCGGGTTGACATAGCATAGCCAATAATCGTCAAGATAATCAAGGCTATAGGGTCGGAGTAGCGGCGGTTTTTTTCGATATACAAATCCTCCAAAATTTCAGAGCCTCTCATTTCTTCTAACACAATGTAGTCGTTCAATTCTGCATTGTTCATGGTTTCTGCTTTTTGTTCTATAATAAAAATATCCCCCGGTTTGAGGTTAAAAGTCGTATCTATTTTGGGGATTTTTTGGACCGTTTCTTTTTCGCCCTGAAAGGTTCTCTCTATCACGTCTTTGAGCTGCCATTTTTGCAAAGAGTCGCTCCAAATTGCCCTTTCAGCCTTCATTTTGCCTATCATTGCACCCTTTTGCATTTTTTCCATCGTAAAGCCAAAAGCCTCCTGCCGTTTATGGTCAAAATAGGTCATATACACGTAGGTATCCGTAAAAGTCTTGCGGTCAGCAGCCACTTTTTTGTGAATATCTCGGTCGCGCGAAATTTTCTTTTTGTTCGTATATTTATATTCAAAATCCAACCGAGTCGTAGTAGCATGAGGCACAATATAGCCTTTTAGCACAAAAGATGCGCCTGCTAAGACCACAGCCCCCAAAAAATAGGGCAAAAATACCCGATAAAAACTGATTCCTCCACTCAACAAAGCCACTAATTCTGTCCTTTGTGCCATTTGCGAAGTGAAAAAAATGACCGCCAAAAACACACAAATAGGGGCAAACATATTGCCATAATACAGCAACAAATTGAGGTAATACTCAAACACAATCGCATGAAAAGGCGGTTTTTTTGTGGTAAAATCCTCCATTTTTTCCACCATATCCACCACCCAAACGATGACCAAAACCGCCATCAGCATAAAGAAAAAGGACATGAAAAAGCGTTTTGTGAGGTATTTGTCTATGATGTTCATGGTAATACTCGTTGATAATCAGATGTTTGAGAAAGCCATTTTTGCGCATTTTCAGGACAAAATTCAAGGATAATATTCAATCGTCTAACAGTTTTTGAATCATATCTTCATACAATAGGATTTCCATGCTAATTGATGAGTTCGTAGGCTAAATTGGTAGAAACGTCATAAAAACCTGTAGGAAATTTGGGGCTTAATTTCCCTGTTTCCCCGTCAATCGTGTGCAAAGTCGTGGCAATATGCCCATTTTCTTTGCGAAAATAATGAATACAGACATCTTCGGGCTTCAAACCATATTTCCCTTCTTTGACCAAAACCTGCAATTTCCGCACAATATGCTCGCTATGTGTTTCGACAAAATACATGTTATTTTCGCCTAGTTCTAACAAGGATTCTATGAATTTTGCTTGCAAACTGGGGTGAAGGTGAATTTCAGGCTGCTCTATAAGGAGCATTTTGCCTTTTTTTATTACCTTATTATTATTTCTATGTCGGAACTCGGTTTTTTCTGCTAATATAGCTTCTGCAATAATGGGTAATTGCAAAGAAACGCCAAAACCCACGTCTGTAATATTACTGTCAATACCATTAATGACAACTCTTAATTCTCGAGTAGAATCATTTTTTTTGAGGTAAATAGTATCTACTATTCCAAATAGGTTCAGTTTTGCAATATATTCTTGAGTAAAATTGGTTAATCCCTGCCCTTGTAGTGAACCTTCACCACTTAGTAAATAAATAAGTTCTTCAATATTGCTAATAGAGGAATTTACCTTTTTATCTCTTTTAAAATAAATCCTTTTTGCTGCTTCAAAATCGGGATTATTCGAATACCCAATTGTTTCTAATAGATATTCTACATAAATAGGAGCTGTTGATAGAAAAGCAATACGAGACATAGGCACTGCCATTTTTTGAAGGGTATCCCATATTTTATTTAAGTCAATGCCTGTTAAAAAACCTGTTTTTGTATATTCAATTTCTTCAAAATCCAAAGGGATAGGATAAGAAGTGAACTCAAAATAAATATCACAAGAAGGTTTATTCATAATAAAATTATTCTCTGCATTGTTATTTGGATTAGGGATAATTTCAAGTTTACCTATAGTTTCATTTTTTATCATAGTACGAACATTTCCATGATTACTTAAATCTTGGCTTATCTCAAAAGAAATGGTTGTAGGAGTATTTATTTCTCCTGTTATTTTTGTTAATGTAGGTACATTTTCATTCAAAAAATCCACATACTCCTTCCCAAACTCAAACGAAAACGACAAATTCCTATCAACTTCATGGTTATAAATAATTTCTTCATAATTGCCTAAATCCACGTCTTCGCCCGAAAAAGTGAGATTATAATCGCGACTATTTGGGACACGAAGGCTCTGTTTCAATGCCAATAAAAACTTCAAAAGGCTGCTTTTGCCCGCACTATTTTCGCCTATCAAAATATTGACCCGCGAAAAGGTAAATTCATTGTCCAAAAATCCCCTAAAATTTTGCAGTTTTAACTTAAACATATTGTACAAATCGTGTATTTGAGGCAAAAGTACACAAATTATTCGTAGCCTTCAAACATTTTGCCGATTCGTGTTCTTTTCCCTATCTTTGTTGCAAAATCGGCGTATTATATTGATGAAAATGAGAATAACCCGTAACTTATTTGGGCTTATACCAAAAAATGGTTCAAAATAACTTTGCAAAAGGACAGTAAAATGAGTTTAGTGGAAAAAATAAAAAAGTCCGCTAAATATTGTTTAGTAAACTTTTTTAGTCTATCTTTGCTGCAAATATGAGGTTTTATGATATTATTAGAAAATAGCTTAAAAGAACATTTTAAATATTCTAACACAATTATGAAGATAGATTTATCCAAATTCTACCTTCACGAAAAACCGTATCTGAGCGATTCTGAATTGTTTTGGTTGATACATTCTCTCAAACAAGAAAAAATAATTAAAGAAATTGAAACAGATATTTATCAACTTATTCCGAACCTTAAGACTACTCACGCACCCAAAATAGAGAGCCGAATGTTGGCGATTGTACAAGATTTGGGCAAGTTGTTAGGCTTAACCGATTATTGTATTTGGGCAAGTGATTGGTTTAATCCATTTATGGTACACCAAGTTATTCGCAGATTTATCTTGATAGAAGTAGAACAAGATGCGGCAGAGCCTGTTTTTAATGCCTTAAGAGATAATCATTATAAAGACACTTTTTTAATGCTTCATAAATCTGATGAACTCATGCTTGAGCGATATGTTTTTGAGGCACAAGAAGCGATTATCGTAAAAAAAATCATCAGTAAATCTCCCATTCAAAAGGTAATTGCAGAGAATACAACTATAAAAACCCCTAAACTTGAAAAAATGTTGGTAGATTTGTTTTGCGAGGAACAACTATTTCTTGCCTACAAAGACTATGAGCAACAAAACATTTTTGGAAATGCCTTAACTCAGCATGAAATTAATTTTAAAACGCTGTTTTCGTACGCAGAAAGGCGAAAAAAAGAAACACAATTAAGGGAGTATTTATTCCGCCATTTTGAACTTATTTTAAAGAAAATAACAATATGATAACAGATAGTTCCTTTTCAAAAGAGTGGATAGAACAGTTAAAACAACAGAATGATAAAGCTATCATTAATCCCCCTTTGGCGGAAAAAATGAGTCATGCTCTTTTGTTAGTAGAGTTATTGGCAGTAAATGGTTTAGATTTTATTTTCAAAGGAGGTACAAGCCTTATTTTATTGTTAGATAAGCCCCAACGTTTTTCGATTGATATTGACATTATTACACAAGCAAGTCGAGCAGAAATAGAGGCTGTATTAGAAAATGTGTGTAAAGATTCCCGTTTTTCAGCTTTTGAGTTAGACGAAAAAAGGAGCTACCAGGAGGGGATTCCCAAAGCCCATTACAAGCTTACTTTTTCGCCCATATTTGCTCAACCTAATGACAATAAAATTTTATTAGACATTCTTTTTGCTGAAAATCCTTATCCTGAACTGCAAGAAATAGCCATTGCTAAGGATTGGATTGATACAAAAGAACCCTATAAAAAGGTGATTATTCCTACGATTGAATCCATTACAGGCGATAAACTTACCGCTTTTGCACCGAATACGGTGGGCATATTATACGGGCATGTTCCGCCAAAGAGTACTGAAATTATCAAACAAATGTTTGATTTAGGTCAGTTATTTGATAAAATTGTAGATTTTGAAGTAGTTGCGAAGGCTTTTTACCAAAATGCTATCAAAGAATTGGAATATCGTGAAGCATTAGCAGGCAAAACGGTAGATGTGGTAATAGACGATATATTAGCTACTTGCTTTGAGGTAATTCATGAAAAACAAGACGAGTTGCAAAAGGGCATAAAAGCTTTTGGAAGTTGGGCAATTTACCCTTTTCGCAAAGAACAAGCCTTTGAAACGGCTGGAAAAATAGCTTATATGGCAGCAAAAATAAAAACAAAAAACCATACTTCTTTGCTCAAATTTGACACAAATATGATGAAAATAAACGATTTTTTGATAGAAGAACAAAGCTATAATTATTTAAATAAAAAACTCAAATTTGCCAACAATGCTTTGTTTTATTGGTATCAAGCCATAGAAATACTCAAAAATACGTAACCATGAATACAGCTCAAATAGGCGTAAATTCGGAACTTGGTATCCTGAAACGCATCCTCATTCACAGCCCGGACGGGGGCATAGGCAAGATTACGCCCGGAAAGTTCCATGATTGGCTCTATGATGACACCGTTCATCTCAAAAAAATGCAGCAAGAATATGACGACTACGTCAAAACCTTGCTTTATTTTCTCGACCCCGACAAAATCCCTTTGATTAAAGAAGCGGAAAAAAAAGCGGCTAAAAAGAAGTCAAAAGAAAGGCTTGCCGAACTAAATCCGGGCAGACCTGAGTATTTTAATTCCGATAAAGTGTTAGATGCGCAGTGGATTTTGAGCAAAATTTTGGAGAATCCGACCATTCGCCAGCACATTATTACGGCGATTTGTGCCATTGAAAACTGCAATAGCAACGTGCAGGCGCATTTGGAAAATGAGGTAAAAGATGCCCATTTATTGGCTAAAATCCTGATAACAGGCGTTATACCTCCGCAAAGTAAGACAGGTGTTTTTCCGCCAAGTACAGAGGACCCGCACGAAGAAATTTATGTTTTTCCGCCTGTCCCCAATTTCGTGTTTACCCGCGACATTGGCATTATGATAAATGACCATTTTCTCCTAAGCAAACCTGCAAAATTGGCGCGCAGAAGGGAAGCGATTTTGACTAAATTCTTGGCAATTCATTATTTACTGAAAGATAGCCCCGAAAAAGTGATAGAAATTACCGAAGATAGCGAGTTTTTTTTGTTGGACGAAAAGGAGCAAGAGGAGCAGGTGATAACGATTGAAGGCGGAGATGTGATGATGATTGCGCCCAATCATTTGGTGATAGGCTGCAGCGAGCGCACTTCGCCCAATGCCGTAAATGAGATTGTCCACACCCTTTTTGCCAAGTCAGAGACGAAAATTGAGTGGATTTCGGTCGTCAAAATCCCGAAAAAACGGGCGCAAATGCACATAGACACCATTTTTACCCAAGTTCGTAGAGATGTGTGGGTGCTGTATGGCGAGTTTTCGGACGAGGTGAAGGCAGATAAAGATGAAAAGAAAAAATCTTATCTCAAAGGCTTGATGCACCGCAAAGACCGGTCGCAACAGGAAGATGCGGAGGCAGTTGAGATTATTCAATTTTACAAAAAACATGCAGAAGCCTACAATCCCAGCAAAGATTATTGGCTCACCAAAGAGGAGGATTATCGCAGAATCAGTGACGTGAGGGTAGCAAAACCTACGAGTATAGATGGCTTATTGCGCCAAATCAGCGTTTCTTTCTACAATGTTCACCCCAATGATGTGCGCATTATCTATTCGGGCGGCAATCATTATCCGTATGACAGTCGGGAGCAATGGACGGATTCCTGCAATGTTTTGGCACTCAAAGAAGGCGTTGTGATAGGCTATGATAGAAATGAAAAGACGATTGAGGAATTTGAAAAGGCGGGCTTTCGGGCAATTCTTGCCAAAGACTTAATCAAAGAATTTGAGGAGCAGAAAATCACGCCTGCACAAGTGGAAAACACCTTGATTTTGTTGGAATCGGGGGAACTTTCGCGGGCAAGAGGTGGGTCGCATTGTATGAGTATGCCCTTGCTTCGGGAGAATTTGTAGCGTATTGAGAAAATAGGGTGGCGCACTTTTGAAAAGTACGCCACCCTATTTTCAGCCATTTATCGTCACCAAAATCTCCTCTGCAGCCACTCTTCCCGTTTCTGCTGCACCATTCATATAGCCCTGATAGTCCAAACTGCAATGTTCTCCTGCAAAATACAGCCGTCCCACAGGCGTTCGTTCTGCCCCTGCAATGCTCGTCCATTGCCCTACGAGGTAGCAAGAATAGCTGCCTTGCGTATGCTGATAGGAATGCCAATTGAAGCGCGCCGCTTTGTTATTGTATTTGGCAAAACTTCCTGTAAAAATAACATCTAATTTGAATAAATGCTGTTGTGCTTGATATTCTGCCGTATTTGCTGCCAAATCTATTGCTTTTTGCCCACCCAAAAATACCGTATATCCGCCTTCTATGCCACCTTGCAACTGACTGTTGTCCCAGCCAGATTGTATGCCATTATTGGCAAAAACATAACCTGTATAGCCGTTATTTCGCCATGTTCTTTCACTAAAACCCATTGCAAGTTTTGCGTTTGTACCATAGCCCAACTTTTCTATTGCATTTCGTTTCCAAGTGGGCAATTTCACGTCTATATACACATTTCGCAGCACCGAAAAAGGAATCGCAAGTATCACATATTCGGCTTTTACAGGCTTGGAAATGCCCGAAAACACCAATTCAAAATAGCTACCTTTGTCATGAATAGACAATAATTGCTTACCTATTTCGATATGTGCATTATATTTTGAAGCCAAAACATCTGTAACTTGCTGACTTCCCCCTGCTATTTTGTAACGCTCATCACTTTCTCCAAAAATATCAAAAGTCCCCCCCGAAGTATCTGCGGAAATCAAAAACAGCATATTAATCGCTGATTGCAAATCGCACGACAAGCCATATTCTGTTTCATAAGCCACTTCTATCAAACTTCGTAGCCAGCCAGATGCGCCAATTTGCGTCAAATATTGAGAAATAGAAAGCGTATCATACGCCGCCGCAGCCCCATAACTATTGTATGTGATGCTGTCTGGCAACATATCTATGTCGGCTTGCATTTGTGGAGCAATGGTAGAAAAGGCATTTATTACTTCTAATAAAGAATAATGTTGCCCATTGAAATAGTAGGCATCTTTTGTCAAAAGCAACTCGGACGGCGATTGTGTATCGAATAAAGTAAAGCCAAACTCATTCGCCAAATTAAACATATCCTCATGCCCCGAATCTATAAATTCTCCCCCTAATTCCGTAGTAAGCCCTGCCCCCATTATGTTTTTGGCAGTAAACATACGTCCGCCAATCCTATCAGCAGCTTCATAAATGGTAAAATTGTCAATGCCGCCTTTTGCCAAAATATGTGCCGCATGAAGCCCTGCAATTCCCCCACCTACAATGGCAATTCGGGTATTTGAGGCAGAAACTTTTGGTGTGTTACAAGCATCTAAAATGCCTGTTGTGGCAGCAAGTATCGAAAATTTGCCCGTATTTTCGAGAAACTTGCGCCTTGTCCATGCATTTTCTTGCATCTGTCCCAAGATTTCATCTGCGGGGGCTGCGTTTGTTTTGTTCGCCTTTGATGCAATAGAAAAGGCTTTTTGAAGCATGGAGAAAATAGATGTTTTGGCTGTACGCATAATTAATTGAAGTTTGGGCGAAAATTAGGCAGAAAAAAGGAATTATTCTATTTTTTTGTAAAAATCTATCAAAGTTTCGCAATAATGCGCCATGCTAAAAGTCTCAAAAGACTTTCGCGCATGTTGGCTCAAAAGTTGATATTCTTCCTCTGTCATGTTTTTTAGGCGTAGGATGCCTGTTTGAAAGTCGGCAGGGTTTTCACAAAAATAGCCATTTTTTCCTGCTTCCAAAAAGCGGATATTTTCGCCCAAAGGCGTAGCCAGCACAGGAACGCCACAAGAGAGGCATTGTTTTTGTTTGAAAGCAGATTTTGCTATGTTAAATTCTGTTTTCAATAAAGGCGAAATCCCTACATCAAATTGCTGAATTTGAGCATAAATCGCCGTTTCTGCTAACCAATCTATGTTTTTAGGCATTTCGAGGAAGATGTTTTTGTTAGCAGAAAAAAAAGTTATTACCTCATTTCTATACCTTTCTGCCACCCCCAAAAGTACCAATTTGACAGGGAAATCTATGTCCAAAAGAGCAGGAAAAAAGAGTGTTTTGAGGCTTTCTTTATGGGCAGAATAATAGCCTATCCAGCCAATTGTAAATAAGGAATTTCTTTTTCCCTTGACAAAATTATGGGCTATGACGGGAGAAGTGAGTAGAAAAACCTGCGAATTAAAGGCTTTTGTATATTCCAAAATGCCTTGACTTCCGACCGAGCAGGCTTCGCAATTTCGCATAAAATGGTGAATGACATCAGGGGGAAAACGGGTATAATCTGCATCATCTATATCGTATAGGCTATGTTTTTTCTGCCAAAACAGCAAGAGTTTTAGGGCAAAAGTATAAATACGGTGGGTATAAATATTTTCAAATACGATGATAGAATCTTTTTTTCTCCAACACAATGCTTCGAAATAGACGCGGAGAAAGTGCAGAATATTTCGCCATTTGTAGCTGGGATACACAAAGGAAGAACTTATGCCATATTGCGCTTGCCATAGATTGAGGGCATATTTGCCTCGATATCGTACACTTGGCTCGTCTATGCTAAAATAAGCAAACCAGTAAATATGTTGTATTTTCATTATGTTAGGAATGTTTTTTTAGGGGGGTGTTAAATTTCATTTGCAAAAATATGCAAGAACTTATAAACGTAAAAGTAATAGGAAAAGTAGGCAATCTCCCTTTTTTTTCGTATTTTTGCAAAAAAAAACAGTATGCAACAACACACTCATTGTTCCTATTGTGGTCAGGCATTTGACCTTGAGCAATATTTTCCGCGCACTTGCAGCACTTGCCACAATATAACGTATATCAATCCTACGCCTGTAGCCGTTGTGTTGCTGCCTGTGGACGAGGGTTTGCTCATTTTGCAAAGAGGAATTCCGCCACAAGTGGGAAAATGGGCTTTGCCAGGGGGCTATATAGATTTTGGGGAAACGTGGCAGCAAGGTTGCGCAAGGGAATTATGGGAAGAAACAGGTATCAAAATTCCTGCCGAGTCTTTTACTTTATTTGACGTGCATAGCCCTGCAAATGGCGGTTTAGTATTGATTTTTGGCATTGCATCAGCTATGTCTGCTACGGATTTGCCTGCTTTTGTGCCAAATGAAGAAGTCTTGGCTTGGGATATTTTGCGGAAATTTGAGCTTTGGGCTTTCCCTTTGCATACCTTGGTGACGGAGGCTTTTTTTAGCCAAAAAGCAGGACGTAAGTAAGCATGAGGGCAAAAACGGGGGCAAAAAATATAGACCTTTTGAAAAGATATTTTAGCATAAAATATTAGTAATCAGAATATTACAGTTGATTAATTTCTATAAATTAACTTTCAACTTTCAACTTTCAACTTATAACTTTCAACTCCTTATGAAGTATTTCGTTTGCTTATTTTTTTGGGCTTATAATATCGCTCTTTTTTCGCAAGAACCTGCCAAAGATTGCAGAGTGAAAGACGCTGATATGCAGCCAATAATCCAGCGTTTCAACCCTTTTTTTTCTGACCATCAATGGCTAAATATGATGAAACAGGAAACGGCTCGTATGGACAAATATCGTTTGCTGATGATAGGGCAGGAGGGCTGTTTGCGCCATCACAACCATTTTAGCTTGTTTGTGGCAAGGGAAGTCCTTGTAAAATCGGACTCTTTTTGGATAGCGGAAGCCGTAAATATGTTTCGGGCAGTATATTATGGACAGAAGGAATATCGAAGTTTTCAAAAGGAATTTGAGGAGACTTTTGCGGAGAAATTTTTGACGTATGGGGTAAATAAGGAGTTTAATTTTCCTGTAGGAACCCGCAATTTTCTCTGCGAAATCGAGGTTCCTGCTGACAAAACCAAAGATGCGAGTGTGCGAATAGATATGGTGGAGTTTGTGTTTGAGGAAAAAGTGGTGGAAGCAAGGGGAAATAATGCCAAAGATGACGGGTGGAAGGAGGGAAAAAAGGAATAAGAAATGGCTTATTTTTGTATAACCTTCGAGCAGCTTTTAACTATCCTTTGAGCTTATTTATTTCGTCTAAATGAATGGTTTTGAAGTGTTTATAGATATTCAAAATCAAAGCTAAAGCCACAACAGATTCTGTTGCAGCGAGTACAATGACAAACAAAGCCGCTATTTGTCCTTCGGCGTGTAGCTTATCTTGCTGGGAAAAAGCCACAAAATTCACATTTGCTGCATTGAGCATCAGCTCTATGCCCATCAAAGCCATAATGGTATTGCGGCGCGTGAGAAATAAAAAAATGCCGATGAGAAATAAGCCTAAGCCTAAGAGTAAATAATATTGCATAGCAAATTATATAAAAAGACCGCCTTTTGAGGGGCGGTTTTTCTCTGCAAGGAGATTTAGAAGTGAACCTTTAAATTGAAAAATGAAAATGAGCTAAGTGCTTATTTTCTGGTATTCTCAAGATTGAGAAGACAAAGTTAGGGCTTTTTTAGGAACAAACAAATTTTTTTTGTGCGAAAAAACACTTTCCTGTCTGCGACTTTGTCTTGCCAAAAATTTGGTTATTTTGAGTATCTTACCTACATTTGCGTTTTACAAACCATCTTCAACCTCTCATTGCAACATTTATGTCGATAAAAATAGTTATATTCTTCCTATTTACGCTTTTCATGGCTTTTTCGCTTCCTACAAAAGCGGCTGTATGCCCTTCAAACACGCAGTATATTTCTTTGCCGACTCCGCAAAAGCCGGGAAATGGCATGACCGTTCTTGCGATTGTGCTATGCGTATTAGCAGGTGCGATAGGCGTACATCGAGTAGTTATGGGCGGGAGTCCATGGCTGATATTGGCTTATGCCTTCACATTAGGCGGCTTTTTTTTCATATTGCCTTTGATGGACTTTGTGAGATTGCTGTCCGAACCCGAACATTATAAGAATAATAGCAAGTTTTTGGCAGCATTTGGGATGATGTAGAGGAAAAGTCGTGGAAGGAATTTATATCAAAAACGCCATTTTCGCGCAAATAGTCTCTACATCTTGTTAGCTTTTCTAATTCTGTTTGAGGTACTAACCATTTTCATATAATCAACTTATAGGTTTATATATTTGTTTTGCCTAAGATTTGTTAGTTCTTCTAATAATTGTGGAATATTAGCAAGTTTTGGGCAGTAGCTAAGATTATTTTTTGTCAAAAACATAAAAATGCAAAAATAATTGTATCTTTGCATTTCATTATTAAGTATCAGTGAGAAATAAATTAGGAATATATTTTTAGCGTAAATTATTCATTATTACTCAATTATGCTAACTTTCAACTCTCAACTTATAACTTTCAACTACTTA
>JAYUZN010000547.1:0-4890 GCA_043751755.1 Bacteroidota bacterium
CGAATACTTAACAGCAAGCCAAGTTAAACAAAAAGATGTTTTTTTAGTAGAACATGAAAAAGCCTACATCTTGGCAAAGGAATTATATAGAGAAATTTGGGGGCAAGCCGAAGAGGAATGTAAATCTACACCAGAAGGAGTAGTGCTACTAGTCGTGTTCACGTTTGGAATGCACAACAGCCGCCCGCCAGTTGTTCCTACATACAAAATAGTAGGGTCATTAGGCGAGAGTTTTAAAAAGGAGGCTCTTGGACCTACCATTTGGCTAACCGTAAACTTATGTATCACCCCTCCTGCTGGATTAAATACGTCTGTTATCCGAAATATCTCATCATTGGCTCCCGAAATATAGAGAATTTTATTGGCTCTATCCAATTCTGTAGGGGTTATCTTCAACCAATCGGGGTTATTATTTGGCGCATTAGGGTTAAGACTTGCATTATCGTTGTAATCTACATAATTTGAGCTGTTATAATAAGCCCTTATAGCCTCATATTGGTCAGCAGCAATATATTGGGTAATTGTATCCCCAAAATGGCAAAAAGCCCCATCTCCCGTTCCTTTTTCACTTGCCCCTGTAAGCCCCGAAACATCAAAAAACTGTGTAGCATTGTCTTGAGTGCCTCCCAAATAAGCCCTCTTATTATGCAGAGTGGCGCAAGTATAAAATTGGGTAATAAACAAATTATTATTGATTTCCAAGTAAGTAGGCGTTGTTTGTGTGATATTATCACAACGATAAACCCCACCATCATTGCAAATATACATTTTGCTGCTACTATTTGGCTCAAAAACAAAGAGATGTTGATCTACATGAATGGGAGATGCACCAGCCTCATCGGAAATTTTTGTCCAAATATTATTTCGTCTTTTCCATATATCTACGTAACCTGCATACAAAATGATGCTATCTTTATCAATATTAGCTACTGTTGCAGGAGAAACGATAAGGGTATTATGATACCATGCCTCAGATATCATATTATTAGGGATGACAAGCGTATTCCAAGTACCTGTAGAAAGCGCAAAATCCATTCTTGCTAATGTAAGATTTTGACACGAAAATAAAATATTAGGATTGTTTGGCGTAGTGGCAAGTTCTATTCGTCCATTCCCAAAAAAGCCACCACCAGACAATCCGTCCCAAGTAGAACCATTATTTGTAGTACGATACACATTTCCTTGCTCATTATCTATCCCTGTACTTACAAATATGGCTGCTTGTGTCCCATTTGAATTTTTGGCAATTTCTATATCCGCAACAGACTTAACAGGTGCGTTAGCCCCTAACATTTCCGTCCAAGCAGAAATCTGTGTTGCGCCTACTGCCCCTCCCGCACTTGCACCAATAACATTAGAGCGATACAAGCCCGTTAACGTTCCTGCCCACAAATACCCTGAAGCGTCTATAATCATTCGTTGAATGTAGCTGAAATCTTGCCCTGTTGTGGAAGTTAACCTTGTCCAAGTTGCTCCTTTATCTACACTACGCCAAACGCCGCCCCCTTTTAAGCTAATAGGTTTGGGTTCATTGCCATTCAATACAGGGTTTAGCCATCCTTCCCCCGTCCCAAAAAACATAATATTGGCATTAGTAGGGTGAATAACAATGCTCGAAATATTGAGATTGTCGAAATAATCGTTTACCCTACGCCAAGAGGGAATAGCTGCTGCAATATTTTCGCACTTCCATAGCCCACCACTAATTCCACCAGCAAATGCCAGCTTATTTCCCCCACTATTTACGATTGCCAAAGCTCTTATACGCCCTCCCTTAGCGTTTGGTCCCAATTCCACCCAACTATCGCTCGCAGCAACTCCTTCAACTTTGCCATTTGACAAAGCTACCCCCTCTTTTTCTGCCAATGTCTGCATTTGTTCATAAAGTCATTCTTTCGGAATAGTACCCGTTTGAGGGTCATGCGTTTTTAAGTATTCAAACTCCGCAGCTCGCAAAGTCTGTAACGCTTTGTTTTCTGTTTGAGCAACAGAAGAAGTTCCAATGCTTACACAAATAAGCAATAATAACAATAATTTTTTCATTTTTTTGTGATTTAGTATGATTATTATGACTTACGCAAAATCGAAATTAAATGATTGATAATCAGTTGTTTATTATGTTATATATAACATATCAAGATATTGATAATCAACGTTTTATTCTAAAAAATGCGTGAGTCCTAATTATGGAAAATGATAGAGACTGTCTAAGGGAGGATATTTTACGCGGTCCAAGCCTTCCTCTTTATTCTTTATAACATTTTTTTTGAAAATTGTATCTAATTCATAGATTATTAGGCATTTTTGCTTGTCTTTTATTTTGTATGGAAATATCATACACCAACCTTTTTGTTGTTGAGTAGAATCTATGTAGGAAGGCAATGGTAAATATTTTATGTTATTATCTCGAATAAAGCCAGCAATAGCGATATCCATTTCTAACATTTGGCTTTTTGTCTGAACATACTTATTATCATTGCTACGAACATATGTAGGCGTAAATCCTGAATCTGATACCATTTTTGGAGGTGAGTATGAAAAAAAAGCTAAATGAAAAAAAATAGAATCTTTCATTTTTGATTTTTTATGTAAAGAAATGCCATACCCTTCTATATACTTGTTTTCATGGCTATAAACATGTATATAGCTTTTGGGCAATACCGCAAAATCACTTTCTGTAGGAATGAGCTTATCATTCACTACCTCAAAAGTTTGTGAACGCCCATCTTCTTTATAAGTCTTTTCATCTTCATCCACCAAACATGAAGTAAAGCTTAGTAGTATTAAAATGTAGATTATCTGTTTCATATTGCAAAGTTAGTGTTTTTTTGTTTTAAAATTTGTATTCTCTTCAATCTCCGACAACGCCGATATTGCAGACGGAGACACTTGCGGGCAGATTAGCAGTGTTGGAAAAAGTGGCTCTGTGCGGCAATATTTTTGTTGTTTGCCCTTTTTTATTTATATTAAAATTTGTTGAATTGAAAATACCTATATTTAAATATTTTCTGTGATAAATTTCACTATTTTCAGTTGCCGTTGTTCAATCAATTCCTTAGTCCATACTTTATTTTCTTTCGCTAATTCTTTTATTTCCCTTTGTTGGGCAAGTTTACTGTAAGAATTGTATTTATCTATAAATGGTTTATTGCCAACAGAGCAATTATGCGATTTTGAAAGTAATAAATAATTTCCCAAGCAGTCGAGGTATTCATTTTTAAATTCATCATCATACTCACAATATCCTGATGCCAAAGGCTCTCCATTAGTTGGTGTTCGAGGCGCAATGTGTTCTAACTCTGGGCTAACAATTGTGTCAAATCTTTTTGATGTATAACCATTTTTTCCGTTATTTTCAATATGATTTTCATATTTCCACAATAAAAATTTGGCTATAGAATGATGTATTGCTCCTTGTATAGATCTAGCTAATTCTGAATTATTCCAATATCCCCACCACCAATTATCTGTTGTTCGTATAAATTCAACTCTGTCAATAATAGGTTGAATAGACTTATTTTTTAGGGTAAAATTGGCATAAACATCATTAATTCTTGTAGTTAAATCGGCTCTTGTCCCAATAAGCCTATGCCGAATTACTAATGATTCTAACGATTTACATAGTTTATTTTTCTCGTCAAGTTCTAATCCAAACTTATAAGATTTTATTACAAAGGGAATTGAAATTGCTATGCCACCAAGGCTAATTAGCGAATGAACTTCAAGGCTTTCTTTTTCATCTTTTCCAAAAAATATAGTCAAATATTCAAAGCTTTGGGCTAATGAATGAGTAAAGTTTTTGATAAATTGAATCGGTTTTTTTTCCGCCAATAATTTATTTATTTTATCCGTAGCATCTGTTTCCCAAAGCGAATTAAAGTGTACTCTTAACGTATATAGGAGAACATCATCTTCACTTATTTTATACTCAATCGAAGAAATGGATTTATAGATTTTTTCAAATCTATTTTTTATTTCTTCGATTAACTCTTCTTTTTGTTCAGCTCCATAAAGATGGACATTAAACATAAATTGTGCTTTTATTATTTCAAGAGTGGAAGGTTTCTTGCCACGATTATTTTGAAAAATAAACATTTGAATTGCTTCCGATTCATTTTTGACAGGGTGAGTTGTGCAAGAAGCATCACATATTGCATCAAGCATTTTTGTTAAATACTCCTCATCTTTTTTGGATAAAAAATTCATGAAATAGTCAAAAGCATGTACAATTCTTTTGGAAGATTCTGTATCAAGTCCTGATTTATCATTCTTTGATTGGTCTATTACATAATCTCTAAATAGCTGATTATCATAATCAACTGTTGAGAAAATGTATGTTGATTTTCTCTTTATTATTGATTCGTATAACACTTCTTCCTTTTCTGTAAGGTCACGTATTAATTTCAATTTTGAAAATAATACACATAAAAAAATTATAATTGTTGTAAGCCGTTGTTGCCCGTCAATTATCCCATAAGTATCATTTTGTTTATCTTCAAACAAAAAATGCCCAAAGTAATAACCTACACTTGTTGAACTTTTTAGATATTCCTCTAAGTCATTTATAAAAGTGTCTGTCTGCGTTTTTAAGCTATGAGATTTTGACGGCGTTTCCCAAGAATATGCCCTTTGATAAGTTGGAACAAAGATTTTATTTCCTTGTAACATTTTTTTTATTGAAGTAGATGCTTCCATTAGTAATCTTATTGATTTTACATTTATGCTTACTCTAATTGGTTTTCAGCTTCCCCATTTTTTTGGATTCAACAAAATTTTTTACCCTCTTGATTGACAAGTAATGCTTTAAGGAGTGGCAAACAACGAAAATATTGCCCGCCGTAGCCACTTTTGGGCAGATTAGCAGCGTAGGGAAAAGTGGCTATGGTCGGC
>JAYUZN010000548.1:0-2172 GCA_043751755.1 Bacteroidota bacterium
TACTACGGGAAACCACAACACTTTTAACGGCGCAGAAGCGGGTTTTTCCAACGCTATTGGGGTAGAAAACATCTTTTTGGGACATGCAGCAGGCTATTACAATTCTTCGGGAAGCCACAATCTTTTTATGGGCTTCTCTGCAGGCTTGAATAACACCTCTGGAAATAATAATATCTTTCTCGGAAAAGAGGCAGGTTTTAGCAATACAACGGCAACTGGAAATGTGGGGGTAGGCACAGGAGCTGCTTATTATAATAGTACAGGCACAGGCAATGTGATGATGGGCGACTCTACGGGCTTCTCGAATACAGAAAGTTACAACAGCTTTATGGGCTACAAGGCAGGATTCTCGAACACAACAGGATATCAAAACCTCATGATGGGGGCAAGAGCGGGCTACTCAAATACTACCGCCGCGAACAATACTTTTTTGGGATTTGAAAGCGGCTACGATAATACAACAGGCTATAATAATATCTTTATCGGACCCGCTGCAGGGCATAGCAATCTGGGGGGATTTGACAATATTTTTACGGGTTTTCAGGCAGGTTATAGCAATACAAATGGTCAGGATAATATTTTTTCGGGCAATCGAGCGGGGTATTTCAATACTTCAGGAAGCTATAACATTTTTTCGGGACATCGTGCGGGTTATTCCAATACAACTGGGACTGACAATATTTTTTCGGGCTATGAAGCGGGTTATTACAATACTTCAGGAAGCAATAACATTTTTTCGGGCTATTTTGCGGGAAGGTCCAATGCAACGGGGAATGACAATATTTTTGCTGGCACTCAAGCGGGTTATTTGAATACTTCAGGAAGCAATAATATTTTTTCGGGCTATAATGCGGGTTATTCCAATACAACAGGAAGCAATAACGTTTTTACAGGAGCAGCATCAGGAGCTTCCAATTCTTTGGGAAGTAACAATGTTTTTTCGGGCATTCAAGCGGGCGCGTTTAACACAACAGGTTCTGCCAATGTTTATAGCGGTTCAGTTGCGGGCTACGCCAATAGTGTTGGCTATGGGAATGTAGGCTTAGGAGACCATGCTTTGTATGCAAATCTCGCAACGGGCAACACCGCCGTAGGAGACTCTGCCATGCTCAACAACTCATCTGGGCTAAACAATGCTACTTTGGGCATAAAAAGCATGAGAAACAATACGACAGGCAATAACAACACTTCGGTAGGGGCTTTTGCTTTATATGGAAATACTACGGGCTTCGGAAATACGGCTATAGGCTCTGCTGCTTTGATTTCTAGTCTAAGTGCTATGACAGGCAATGGCAATACTGCGGTAGGAACTGAGGTCATGCCTGCTAATACTACGGGCGGTTTTAATACTGCAGTGGGCTATCAAGCCCTCAATAGCAATACTACGGGTGCAGGAAATGTGGTTTTGGGAAAAAATGCGATGGGGCTTAACACAGCAGGTGCCTACAATACCGCATTGGGAGCTTCTGTTTTATACAATAACACAACAGGCACAGCGAATACTGCACTTGGCGACTCTGCGGGCTTGGCAAATCTCACAGGCAGTCGCAATCTTTTCCTCGGAACGCGTGCAGATGCCACAACAGGCAGCCTTAGCAATGCAACAGCTATCGGCTACAATGCCAAAGTAAGTGCTTCGAATACGGTAGTCTTGGGCGGCACAGGAGCAAGTGCCGTCAGTGTAGCGATTGGCAACACAAATACAGCAGCCTCCGCAGTCTTGGATATTACTTCTACTACCAAAGGCGTTCTCATTCCTCGTATGACAACTGCGCAAAGAACCGCTATCGCTTCGCCTGCTACGGGTTTGCAAGTCTATGACAATACCCTCAATCAACTGTATTATTACAATGGCTCAACTTGGGCGGCTCTTTCAAGTGCAAGCCTAACTACCCGTATCAAAGATGCGGATAACAATACTTTCGTAGAAACCGAACTTACCGCCAATGAAAACAAAATCCGCTTCAATATAAACGGGGCGAATATGATGATTCTTGACAGTAAAACCCTCAACTTTGCAGGCTCAAATACCTACGTGGGCGGAAATGCAGGGGCAACTTCGGGCGCAACTGCCGCTAATAACTCCTATTTTGGCTATGATGCAGGTTTTGCTACCACTTCTGGAAAATTGAATACTGGCGTGGGTATGTCTGCTTTGCGGGGCGTAACAAG
>JAYUZN010000549.1:0-6037 GCA_043751755.1 Bacteroidota bacterium
CTCTTATTATAAATTCTTTTATAAAAGAAGATATTATAATGAGGCATTGTGGATAAGAAGTTGAAAGTTGAAAGTTGAAAGTTGAAAAGTGAAAGTTGAAAGTTGAAAGTTGAAAGTTGAAAGTTGAAAAGTGAAACCCACCTAATCTTGTTTATCTTGTAAATCATGTCAAAAACAATAGCTTGTCAGAAAAAAAATTGCAAAGTACATTTCTTATCTCTATTTTTGCCAAAAATATAATAACCAATAATCGTATCTTTTATGAATCGAAATATATTCTTTTGCATAGCCCTTAGTTGCGGCTTGTTTGGCACAAGTTCTGCCCAATTCTATCAATACAATGACCCCAAAATAGAAGCCCGTTTAGATTCTTTGCTCAAAACCCTGTCGCAGCCCGAAAAAATGCTGTACCTCGAAGGCTACAAAAACGGCTATATTCGGGCTATGCCCCGTTTGGGCTTGCCAGAAGTGCGTTTTATCGACCAAAAACAGCTTTTTGCAGAGCCTTCGCAAGCCGAAAACTACATTTCACCCCTTGCCATTGCTGCTACTTGGGACACAACTATGGCTTTGAAAGCCGGAAAATGCGTGGGAATCGCTATGCCACACAAGCGAGAAATGTATGTTTGGAATGGGATAAATGCTAATCCGTATCGCTCCCCCCTTTCGCCCAACAACAGCGAGACTTTTGGAGAAGAGCCGTTTGTCTGCGGAAAAATGGCGGCTTATTTTGCCAAAGGCATTCATTCACAAGGCTTTTTGGCGGCTTTGAACCATTTTGTGGCGGATTATGACGAGTATTCTCAAGCAGGCTTGAATGTCAATATTGAAGAAAGAACTATAGAAGAGATGTATATAACGCCGTACAGGATTGCCATTTCGGAGGCAAA
This sequence comes from Bacteroidota bacterium, assembly GCA_043751755.1. GTDB lineage: Bacteria > Bacteroidota > Bacteroidia > J057 > J057 > JAAFHL01. Next base: position 891 of record JAYUZN010000549.1, read on the forward strand.
AATGGGTGTTTTGGAGGCAGGAAAAGGCAGCATAAATGGCGTTTCTATCGCAGAATCGGGCGAGTTGCTCACAGATGTTTTGAAAGGAGAATGTCTGTATGAGGGGTTTGTAATTGGAAATCAAACTTCTGTGAAAAATGGTTTTTCTGCGGCACAAGCAGGCATAGATTGGGTCAAAAACAGCCATACTTGGCAGAAAGACAGCCTTGTTTCTGCCAGCAAAAACGGCAAAATCGCAGAGGGCTTGCTCAATGACAAGGTGCGGCGAATAATGCGCGTGTTGATGTATCAGCAAGCCAAAAAAATTGCGACTAAAACCGCAAATGATTCGATTCCGCCAAATGTGTTGGAAATTTACAAAAATAGCGTGGTTTTGCTCAAAAATGACAAAAATCTCCTGCCTTTTGACCCTGCGCAAGTCAAGTCTATTGCCTTGTTTGACCCGCCTACATACGCTGATATGTCGAAGCAGTCTTTGATGTTGAGTTTGGAAAAACAATATCCTACAGCAACGATTACGGCTTCTGCTGCGGCAGGAAAATGGGCGGAATGGGACAAGCCTGAATGGGCGTTTTATGGCGATTCTACCTTCAATGATGCGGGTTTGCGCATGGAACTTTTCGACAATCCGAATTTGGAAGGAATGGCAACTTTGAATGGAACGGACACCAAAATTGGCGGCAGTTGGGACGCAAACACGCCTCCTTTTTCCAAACGTTGGCAGGGGGTTTTTGAGGTTTCACAAGCCGAAACCTACACTTTTGCCATTGCTGGAGATGACGGTTTTCGGGTGTTTGTAGATGGCGAGTTGCTGATAGATGCGTGGAAGGAAAATTCGAACAAGATTTATACGGCTTCCAAACGGTTTGAGGCGGAATCTTTGCATCATCTCAAAGTCGAGTATTTTCACAAAAATGGCTTGGCACGTTTGCGTTTTGGATTTCGTGCTACAGGCGAACAGATGGCTGCTGCAAAGGAATTGGCAAAAAATATTCAATATCCTATCTTTTTTCTCGGCTACGAAAGGGAAGATGAAAAGGCATTTCGGGTGTGGGACTTGCCGCCTTTGCAGCTTGAAATGCTTAAATCTGTGGCAGAAATCAATCCAAATACGATTGTAGTACTAACTGCGAGTGGAAGTGTTCCGACCGAAGAATGGCTGAATAAAGTGCCTTGTGTCTTGTATATGCCCGCAACAGGCGAACAGGCAAGCACTGTTTTGGCAGATATTTTTTCAGGAAAACACAATCCTTCGGGAAAAATGCCTTTTACATTTGACAAAAAATTGGAGGATAATGCCACTTTTTCCAGTATGTTTGACACAGATAATGACGGAAAAATAACCTTTTCGGAAGGGATTTATACGGGCTATAGGCATTATCAAAGACAAGGAAATATGCCTTTATTTGCCCTCGGATATGGGCTTTCTTACACGACTTTTGCCACAGGTGGTCTTATGTTAAATTCCACAAATTATAATGGTTATGGTACATTTCGGGTTTCTTGTGCAGTTTCTAACACAGGAAAAGTAGCAGGTTCAGAGTTGGTACAGGTCTTTTTGAGAGATAACAATTCTGCCCTTTTGCGCCCACAAAGAGAGTTAAAAGGCTTTGCAAAAGTCTCGCTCAAACCGGGCGAAACCAAAACAGTAAACATAGAATTAAGCCCTGATGCCTTTGCCTATTACAATGCAGAAAGGAAAAAATGGGTGGCAGAAAATGGGGTTTTTGAGGTGCAAATCGGCAATAATGCGCATGATTATGACGGCAAAATGATGATGGTTTATACAGGAGAACAAAAGGTGAAACGGAAACGGAAGTGGTTTGGAAGGAAGGAGTGATTTTTTTTTACCACTAAGGAACGGAAATTAAATAACTTAACATTTTTCTCACCACTAAGGCACTAAGAAACACGAAGCAAGATGGTAAAAGAAGGCATCTAAGCCACAGGTTTTCTTTCTTAGTTTCCTTCGTGCCTTAGTGGTAAATTATTCTCTTAATTCTTAGGGGTAAATTCCCAAACACAAAATTTCATTTCCTATTTTCCGCAGAAAAAATCCTATCTTTGCCAAAACAAGCGCAAAAATATGGGATACAGCAATTTTAAACACCTCAAACAAGTAAAAAAAGCCTTTGGATTGGCAGAGAAGTCCTTGGAATTATTTCCTGCACCTACAGTCCTACCTATCTCTGATTGGCTGCAAAAAACGCTCGAAATAGCCTATCAAATGCCTCTTACGAATGAGAAATCCCGTTCAGAACGCATTGTTTCGCCGATTTTGATGGAAATATATGGGCATTTCAACAAAAAAATAGCCCTTTTTTCGGGAGAAGCTTTAGACGTAAATAGTCATGATGATTTGTCGGGGGCTTGCGATTTCTTTTTTGCCCTGCATGAGCCTAAGCGAGAAATGGAGGCACCTGTCATTACTTTGGTGGAGGCAAAACATGAGTCTTTTGACCAAGGCATGGCGCAATGTGCCGCACAAATGTATGCTTCTTACTTGTTCAATCAGCAAGAAGGCAAAGATATACAAACCATTTATGGCTGCGTAACGATTGGCGAAGAATGGCTATTTATGAAATATGTAGATAAAACGATTTATATTGATTATAAACCTGTGTCGCTTTCGCAAGTAGGCACGATTGTGGGCATGTTTTGCGAGATTTTGCAAGGGTATTTGGAAGGAAAAATAAAATAAAAGCAGTAAAAATCTGTTCAAAACATGGCAGACATACTTTCTTCAAAAAACGAATATTCCTCTTTTCATTTCCAAGCTCCGCTTGTTACAGGAAAAACAACGGTGTTGCAACGTTATTATCGTTTGTCTAACACCTTATCGCCTGTGATGTTTGGCTTGTGGGCGACTTCTGCGATAGGTTTGTATGAAGTCATGCCTTTCAATATCTGGGCGATTTTGGGCGTAGCAATTCCTGTGAATATGCTTTTAGGGCATATTGTTTTAACCCGTTTTCTCACACAAGCAGAACGCAATCATGCAGATACACCGCAAATGTGCATCAATCATACGGGCATTTCTGTAGCCTTAGAAGCAGGAGAAAAAATGTTTCCTTACGAAAATATTCAACATATTCGGGTGATTTATAGCGGCTATGAACGAAACCTGCTGCATTTTCGCAAAGCGGGCGAAAATACGCCAAATGAAATCACCTTCAAACACAAAGGGCAGCAAATACGAATTCCTTTTCGCCTATATGCTGAACAAGATATGGTTCGGCTGCAAGATACTTTGCTTTTTTGGAGAGAAAAAGGAGTGCTTTTTGAGGAATATAATGCGATTTCGGGGATTCCTGTGAAAAGCAATTTGCTGGAATTGGGGGGCTGAAGACGATTTCACGCAGATTTTCGCAGATGGGGACGCAGATTTCACGCAGATTTCACAGCAAAGAAACCGCGTTAAAAACCTACATAAATAGGTAGTTTGTAACTACTTTTGTTTTTTGTTACAATATTATTCCTCATCTTTGTTTTTATAAAATCACTGCCGCCCCCTTACTTGGCGACACAGCACATTGCGAAACCTATTTTTCTCCAATCCCGAAAAATAGAGACCTACCTCTTTCCCAAAAAGAGGACGTATAAAGAATAAAAATGAAATAATATTTGTTCTTTATACCCTACGACCACTTGCATTATGCAAAGTAGAAATGGGCCTTCAAAGGGCTTTTCATGCGTTTTTGTACCTATTTTATTTTTTTTACGGTTTAAGTATTATGAAAAAGATATTTTTCTTACCCCCCCCGTAAATTTCATTTTATTGAAATTTACGTTAATCCTTTATTTCTTTAAGATTATGGAAACAAAGATGATGGCACAAACTTATTTTAACAGTGTAGTAGCTACGCCTACTCCCTCCGATGATGTTTGGAGAGGTGGCAGTGTGAGCATTGGCAATGTATCAGCAGCAAGTACAACTTGTCGACTCTATGCGAAAACGACCTCAAATAGCCCGTATCAAGGTGCAATTGCAGGTGACGCTTATGCTGGAGTGGGCGTAGGGGGCAATACGCAGAATGGGGTAGGCGTATGGGCTACTTCTACGGGCGTAGGAGACGCTTTTTATGCAAGTGCTTTTGGTGCAGGCAGGGCAGGCGTTTTCTATGGAGCAGTGCAGCTCAATCTGCCTACAGATGGCGAACATTTGATAATTGGTGATGGCTGGCATTTTTACAATGATGACAATGCGCACAGATGCAGAATGGGCTACAATGTGACGGCTTCTCCAGTAGGAGACTTGCCTATCAACAGCGGGGTCGGTACTACGGCTATGGTATTTACGGAATATGGAAATATCGATATTCAAAATGGTCCACAAGGCGCAACAACTGTGCCGCCTATCACGATGAGTATTCAAAATACGGGCAAGGTGCTGATAGGAGATGTGGCTGCCATGAATGGAAATACGAACGGGAGTTATCTACTCTATGTGCAGCAAGGCATCATTTCTGAAAAAGTGAAGGTGGCTGCCTACGGAAATTGGCCAGATTATGTGTTTTCGCCTACCTACAAACTGCCCGAACTCGCCCACTTAAAAACCTATTTGGACAGCGAAAAACACCTGCCAAACCTGCCTTCTGCTTGCGAAATTGCTGAAGAAGGAGGCATAGAACTTGGCGAAATGACTCGCCTTCAGCAAGAAAAGATTGAAGAAATTTACCTCTATCTCATTCAATTGAGTGAAAAAATAGCCGCCTTAGAAGCCGAAAATAAGGCATTAAAATCTCCGCTTACTCCTAAACAATAACACAATGAAAACGATATATACAACCGTAGGCTTATGCCTTATGGCGGTGTTGCTATGCACACTTAGCAACTGCCGCCCAAAGACTTGCGATGACCCACGCAATCCCGAATGTGGGAATTATGACCCTTGTATAGATGCCATAACTGCTAACGCAGATTTCAAAATATATGAGGAACTCGGCAGAGGCTGGGCGGATACGATACTCTATACAGAAACGGATACGATTATAGGGGCTGCGACTGTGTTGAGACTTACCCACAAAGGCAAAAAAAATTATGACTCACTGCGCTGGCAGATAGGTTCGCAACTCAAAACCTATACAGCTGATTCGGTAAGATTTGATGGTTTTGGCGGCTTTATTGGCAAAATAGATATACGGCTT
>JAYUZN010000550.1:0-3578 GCA_043751755.1 Bacteroidota bacterium
TTTTTCTACAAAATTTGGGGAAAAAGGGTTTTATCGTAATGAAATGGAGATAAAAGCCTTTTTCCCCAAATTTTGACTAAACTACTTGCTTGATAACCAATACTTTGTGAGTGGCTACTAACGCCAAGCGCTAATGCAGGTGGGCGGCGCGTTGGCATTGAGTTTAGATTCGCCCACTTGTCATTAGCACCTTTGTTATGCACCTTTATTTTTATTTTTTAACCACTCAGGAGGGTTGGCAAAAGGCGGCACACTGGCAAGAAGCGTGGATTTGTGGGCTGGTTGCCTGTGTGCCGACTGTGCGCTGGATAAGCCGCTGTTAATTTGTTTTCCTCACCCATGTTATGATAGATTCTTTAAATGTACTGTCTTTATTAAAATAAAAGCAGAGAAATTTGCAGCCATCTTTCATTCCATTGAAACATTTTCCGTCCAAATAATACCATAACTCCGTTTCTTTGCTTTCATTAGGAACGCCAAATAAACGTATGGTAGATTTTGGGGTTAGATGTCCCATACAACTCCAATATTTACCTCTATAGCCCTCATGCACTTGCATCTCTTCAAAAATTGCCTTATCATTACAAGCATATACATCTAAACTATCATCATAATGCCAATTTTCGGCTAAAAAGCTTCTTAAACTGTCGCAAGGTGTCATGTTTTTCTCTTTTCCGTTGGCAGGTTTTGTTTCTTTTATACAAAAACATGAAGTTAAGCAAAAAATAATAAAAGAAATCAGTAAGATTTTTTTCATTGTTTAATGACTTTAACTATATATTGTTGTTTATTTGTAGATACTTCCAATATATAAACACCAGAAACAATATTTGAAAGATTTAATGATGTTCTCAAGTCAATATTTGCTAAACTTTGTTTAAGCATTCTTTGACCTTGCAAATTATAAACCTCAATAGTTAATGGTTCTGTATAACTTTTCGATAATTCAATTTGAATTATATCATCAAAAGGATTTGGATATACTTTAAGGGTATTATTTTCATACTCATTTTCTACAGAATTAGCAGCACAAGGGTTTAATAAAACAACATTAGCAACCTGTAAACAAGTTCCATGCGGCGTATTTTGACTGTGATTGAGAACATTATTCCCACCATTTTTATTATTCAACCCTAAATTAATAACCCTAGCCGCTGCTGCTGTGGGTGTAGAGGGAGGAGCCAGATACATAATATCGGTTTTATCCGCTACATGTTCTAATAAGTGAGCATGTCCTAACTCATGTAAGATAACATGATAAAAATCCGTTTCAAGTGTAGCAATACCTATGCCTCCAGTTGTGTCATAGTTCCAAAAGACACCATTACTCAAAATTATGTCTATTTCCCCTGAAAAAGGGTTACCATTACTGTTTGCACAATTATTAGGAAATTGAGCCGTTTCTCCTAAATCTACAATCGTGCCAAATTGAATAACATTAATTTGGTCCTTTACAGCAATCATTTTATTCCATCCAGCAGGTAGTGAGTCTTTTATTGTAAACGGTACATTTGTTAAACACTGCCATTCCCTTAATGCTTTTTTGACAGCACGATATGCATCAGGATTATTATAAATATTAGGAGCAATATAAAATGCATATCCGCCATTACCTAGTGTACCAGGTCCCCACGTATCAACTAAATCAATTCTTTTTTTACCTCCTATTGATGCGTCATTTATACTTATTATTGAGTATTCTACTATTATGTTAGGGATAATCAAGGAATAGGAAGAAGTTGTATCACCACTCCCATTTTTTATTTTTATTTTACCACTTCCTGCAGAATGATTAGCACCTTGAGAATTATTTAAATTTATATTAAACGAAGGTACTTTTACTTGTATTTGATTGTCAGACCATGCTAATGGTATATAATCTACTGAATCAAGAAAAACATAACCATTAACAGATAACTTATCAGCATCTCTAAACCAAACGCCTCCTGTACCCCTTGTTTGTCCAAAAAATTTGCCAGAAATTGTAACTATATCTCCTACCCCTGCCTTTACATTTTTCGGATTAAAATCAGTAATTACAGGCAAACATCGAGGTATATTTACAAAAGAAGAGGTGCTTGTCGTATTATAGTAGGTACTACTAACACCTGTTGCACTTGTTGTATAAACCGAAAACGCATTCATTACGCTTACATCTCCCCAAAACAGATTCCCTAATCGACTACAATTTTGATACTCAATTTTCACATGAAAAGCGGGGGTAGGTATGGTTGTAAGATTATATCGGGTTGGGTTAGGTTGAGTAGCACTTATTAAAACTTGAAAAGTTGAATCATTTTCATAAACCGGAACAGGCATATCATAATCACCAACTGAAGCTAACACCGTTGAACGGGTAATAGTAATTTTGTTATTACCCACTATATCCGCCCCAAAAAGCAATTTGGGATATTGAACAAGCGCAAAGCCAATGTCAATATACGAATCATTATCACTTGCACTCATGGATACATCAAATTCAAAATAACGGGGAAAAGTTTGGGTAATTTGCATGTTTTCAAACGTATAAATAAGTTCATTCGTTGCGGCTATTTTATTGGAACGTCCTTGATTATTGGCTATTTGAAGCCTTTGATTTACTTTTTCAAGCTGTTTCTGATTCAAAATAGTGTTATCGTAAGCACTTGATTTAGGGGGAGTAGAAATTGCTTTTAAAACAGATATATTGCCATTAGAAGCAGCTATAGTAGCCTCACAATCAATATAATTTAGCTGTGTAAGCAGCTCAACTGCATCATAAACTGCTGCGATACTATCGAGTGAGATTCTATTATTGGACACTTCTTTGTTTATCCCATCATAATAGTAGCGCAAATATCCTTGCTCCCCAAACTCAACTTGTAAAGGATCCGCATTGGTTTCGGGGTAAAAATCAATGGCAGATAAATCATAGTTGGTAGGGCTGCAGAAAAATGCCCCTTTTAAGCCTTCATATAAGACTAAATTATGGGAAATAATTTGCCCTTCATCTCCCACTCGCCCGCCTCGCGTAATTACCTCAACCGTTCCACACATCAAATTCCCTTTCAGTATTTTGTGAATTTGAAGGGTGTGAGAGGTATATATTGCGGAATCTGGGCTTCCCCAATAGGAATCACTCCGAATAACAGTTCCCTCAAAGATATATTGGCAGTTATTAACCAAGTTAATCACATCTTGAGGAATGGTTTGAGATATTCCAAATAAGGATAATCCCAGAAAAACAAGAAATAATGAAAGATTTTTCATAAATTGTTGAAAATGTATTTGTAAAAGTAAAAAAATATTGTGAATTGTCAAAATTAATTTTTTGTGGGTGGGTGGGCGGGTTCTTTTACCTCCTGCTTTACTTGCCCTGCGTGCGGCTGGCAAAAAACAACGGATGCGGAGCGTGGATTTCGTGTGGCTGGGCATTGGTTGTTTTTTGTGCGGCGGGGGATACACTAAATTTGTCAAGTTTAGCTTTTCCCGCTATGGTGCATAACGAAAATATTGCCTGCCGTAGCCGTTTCGAGGGTTGGTTTCGTGCGTAGGTAAACGGCTATGGTCGGCAATATAAATGTTAGTAGCCTTATTTA
>JAYUZN010000551.1:0-2980 GCA_043751755.1 Bacteroidota bacterium
ATAACGCTTGTTTAAACGTTCAAGAACCGTTCTGAAACGCCTATTGGTGCGACAAATGTAAGCCTACTAAACGTTCAAGAACCGTTCTCAAACGCCTATGGGTTCCTCCTAAAATTTGCCGTTAGTGGTTTTTCATAAAACATCAATTTTCAAGCTATACTTTTTCTACAAAATTTGGGGAAAAAGACTTTTATCGTAATGAAATGGAGATAAAAGCCTTTTTCCCCAAATTTTGATTAACCAAAGTGCTTGACAACTAATGCTTTAAGTAGTGGCAGAGAACGCCTAAGATTGCCGATTTTCTGCTGCGCTGTTCGCCTTGTGGGTTCGGGTAGCGGAAATTTGCGGCAATCTCTTTGTTCTTGGCATTTTTATTTTTTCTCGTGGAATGTTATAGGTAGTGAATAACTGCAAAACAGGTATAGATTTTGCATAGCTACTGGATATCTATATTGAGTACCTATTCCATAAATAACATCACGAACATATAATTCGCCTTGTTCAGATCTTAAATATCTAGCAGTTGCTCGGATAGTTTCATTGTTATTCCACCTTTTTTGGTAAGATAAGCCTATTTTGGCATTGCCTTTTTCAAAAAAATCTAACAACACCCCAGCATTGCATTGGCTTACATATCCTAAGCCATGCACCTGATAATTAAATTCGTAAGAATACAAAATTTCTGTGTTAGGAGTTAATTCCTTAGGATTTTTATAGCTATAATTAGCTTCTTTTTTAGCTTTACTGATATAACCCCCTAACTCCAAAAATACGCCTATATTTTTAGGCGAATTTATCATTTGACTAAGCCCCAAAAATACGGGTATTTCATGATGACCATTAGAATACTTTAGCTTTTGAAGTCGAGTGGTATTTGCGCTTTGGAGGGCAGCTACGAAAAGTACGGGTTGAGTCGTAAATTGATATCCTGTTTGTGCATACAAAGAAAAATCTTTTTTAGCCCAAATAGGAATTTCTACAAATCCTTTGTATTGTGTGCTACGCATTGTACGTATAAAAACGGCATTTGCATCTGCCACAGCACTATTTGCATCAAAATCTCCTGACAAGATAGTTTTTGCATCAACGCCTGTCCCCAGGCAAAATCCTACGGAAATTTGAGCATAAGTGTTAAGCAAAATACCCATAAAACAAAAAAATAGGCTTGTTATTTTTTTCATAATAAGTAAAATAATTGATTTTCCTCTCCCAACAACTTGTTGAGAGAGGAAAGGTTAAAAATTAATGGCAGCCTGCGTCATTGATTACATCAACAATTTCTGTGTTATCCACAGAAAACTTGCCGCCCCATTCAAAATCTTTTTTAGTCCAAAACTTCTGCCCAACATTTGTAAAAATATCATATGTTTTGGCATAATTTGAGCCATTTGTAGCAACATTTTTTGCCTCACCACAATCACAATTACTGGCATCAGTAATATAAGCATCTCCATACAGTTCTATCTTCAAAGTTGCTTTTGTTTTTTTCCAGTTGCCGTTACTGTTTTTCGCATAATGCTCCATACAGCCAACTGTTCGGTGTTGTCCCCAAATGTTGTTTATGTTTTTTAGGTTATAACATAATTTATTATTGTTATTATTAAACAATGTGCTTCGCCAGCCCAAATCTCCTGTTTTATCACAACATGCCCCTGTTTTGACGGTAATTGTATTCGTTACGTCATCTGTACAATTTTCACTCGTTTTGATGTGTAAAGTAACAGGGTAATCTTTTTCACACGAATACACATGGTAAGTATTCCCTGGTGACTGCGTAATCGTTTGGTTTTGACCGTCTCCAAAATCCCATTTCCATTCTGTAATAGTCGAAGAACTACTAGAAATGTCCGCAAAATTTATTCCGCCATTTATCCCTTGAGTAAAATTGAAATTTGCTGCGCAACTGTTCAAATGAATTGTATTTTTTGAAGAATCTGTACAAGTAGAATCTATATAAATAACGGAAACCGTATAAGGTCCATCCCCTGCGTATTGATGTGTAACATACATATTTGGTGCTGCGGTCATAATAGAATCTTGTCCATCACCAAATATCCAATGCACCATTCCTGGGACAGAGCCGTTCCAGAAAAAAATACCTGTATTTGAACTTTCATTTATTTGCACTGAAAAAGACGCATCACAAGCCTCTACCTCATTTCCATTGCCAACCCCAACTTGTTTGGCTTGCGCCACTTGACGAATTTCTACATGACTAAGCTCGAAAGGGTGCTTCCCATTCATCAGCTCAATAAGTTTTTGCAAATCACCATCTAAGACCACATAATCTATATATCGGTTAATAAACCAATGTATTTCTTGCCCTATTTGAACTTGATAATCGCTATTGAAAAAGGTAGCATCTATCTTATCCACTTCAGGGCAACGCGGTATATTAGCTGGGTCATAACCTGCATCTAACATATTGCATTCCTGCTCAAGGTACTTTTTGCGCAAAGAATATAGCCCCAATGCTTGTTCAAGCGAATCCAAAACGGGTTCTTCTTCGCCGCAGGATAGTGAATCTTCCACCGTTTTATTCGCCACAGACAACAACAGTAGCGATTTTCTTGAGCGATTCAATTGCTCATGCAAAGATTCATAACTCGCCTTATCTTTGAATACAAGCATACCATTTTTACTTGTAACCCCTTTATAGTTAGCGTTTTCTATTACGCTAATACGGGGAACATCCTCTTTCATATTTTTACACGAAAATATGAAAACAGACACCAAAAACAACAACACGCCAATAAATGGCAGTTTCAGCAACAAATAATTTTTCATAATGAATGAATTGGGTTGTTTGTTAAATAATAAAATACAATATATTTATTTACGTCTATAGGCTGCAGTCCTATTTTTGTAAATTATTGCCAAGAACGGCTAAGATTGGCGCATTTTTCGCAGTGCGTTGGCTTTGCGTTTCGGACTGCGAAAATTGTCGCCAATCTCAATGTTAGTGGTTTTCATTTTGCCT
>JAYUZN010000552.1:0-6518 GCA_043751755.1 Bacteroidota bacterium
TTTTATTTAGTGCATCAAAGCGTTGTGTATGGACAGTTTTATACAATTGATACTACCATAGCCCAAGCAGATTGGCAAACAGCTCAAAGCCTTATCAATAGCTTTAGCCCAAATTCTGCTGTAGAAGACAATTACAAAAACTATTTTACATGGTATGTCAAAATACAAAGTGATACATTAGGACTAACAGACGAGGAAAATCAAGCCTTATTCGACTTAGCCACTACTTGCGTGGCAGAAGGGGGGAGAGTCGTAAGCTATGCGCAAGCCTTATACAATGTGTATAATGATACTTTGGTAGTATTTGCAGATACTTGTGGAGGAGGAAAGCAAGGTAACAGAATAGCTAATTCATCTTCTTTGCCACTTTTTAGGATTTCTCCCAATCCTACTTCGGACGATATTCGCCTTTTGGTAAATCAACAAGAAAACTTTGCTATCGAAATCCAAGATATACAAGGCAAAACCGTAGAATATATCCAACATCAAGCACTTGACGGGGAAGTTATTATTAAAAATAGCTTTTCAGCAGGGATTTATTTTATTCACTTAACCAATTCAATCAGCCATGAAAGCCAAACACAAAAACTGGTTATTTACTAAAATAACATGGGGTTTTGTGATGTTGGTTTTATCTACCATTTCCGCAAAAGCTCAGGTAAATTATGTTCAAAATCCAAGTTTTGAGTTGTATGACACCTGCCCCGATTGGATAGGGCAAATAAATAGGGCTACTCATTGGAATAGCACTGTAGGAAACTCGGCTAATTTTTTTCATGCTTGTGCAAACCCCAGTATTTACACAGGAGTTCCTATAAACGAAAATGGAGGTGGAAATGGGTTGTCTCATCAGTATCCAAGAAATGGCATAGGTCATATAAATATCCTTTTAAATGAAGAAACAAACGTCTTGCCTAGTTACTTTAACGGTGAATATGTGAGGAATTTGTTAAAATCTAAGCTCACAAAAGACAAAAGCTACTGTGTAAAAGCTTATTTAAGTGTCTGCGAAGGGGGGATAAATTGTTTTACTGATGGTTTTGGTTTCTATTTTGATGATGGCACATATACTTCTTCCATGAATGTAAACCCACAAGTAGAAAATCCTGTATTTAATTACCTTACTGATTCCGTAGGGTGGATGGAAGTTTCAGGAACATTTATAGCGAGTGGAGATGAGGAGTATCTCAACCTTGGTAATTTTCGTAAACTGCAATCTAACTTCATTCCCACTGCTAATGACCCTAATAATGGTTATTATTTCTCTGCTTATTATCTTGACGACGTTTCCGTCATAGAGAGCGACCTCCCCGCCTTCGCTGGCAATGATACCTCCTTGCAAAACATAGGCGATAGCGTCTATCTTGGCAGGCAGCCCGAAATCGGCTTAGAATGTACTTGGTACAATAGTCAAGGAGACATAATAGGCACAGGTGCAGGGCTATGGGTGCAGCCGCAGCATACGAGTTTCTATGTCGTGGAGCAAAATCTATGTGGCAATATCAAAAGAGATACTGTGTATATTTCTATGGGGACGAGTGTGGAGAATGGGAGCATTTGGGAAGGGGTAAAAGTCTTTCCAAATCCATCTGAAGGGCGTTTTAGGCTGCAATTCCCTACTTTGGAGAGCCGAGAGTGGCTGATTTCGCTTTGCGAAGTCAGTGGAAAAGAAGTATATAAAAGCCAGCTATTTTGCCAAGGAGAAATAGAAATCGCTACACATTTGCCTTCAGGCATGTATTTTCTGCATATTCAAGACCGAGAGACAAGGGCAAGCATTGTGCGGCGAGTAGTCATTAAATAAGGGAATAAGCAATAAAATAATAATTTATTTTCTCATAATACTGCTGCTCAAATTCAGATTGGCTAAATGGGGGTTTTCCATTTAGCCAATTTTCCATAGTAGAAACCGCCATTCCACACTCCGTCAAAAGCCCAAAAACCTTGTCAGGCGTTGTGCCGTATGCGTCAGAAGCCCCCAAACCATGTTCAAAAATAATGACAGGTTTATGGCGTTTTATCGTTTCTTTTGCGCCATTTAAGACCCCAAATTCCCCTCCTTCTACGTCTATTTTGAGGAAATCCACCTTTTTATCCGCAGAAATTACGGCATCTAATAAGTCCGTTTGCACCTCAATTAAGGTGTCTTTCTCGTCAGGTTTGTCATATTGCCGTTTTTGCAAGCCACTATATGCCGGATTTGTTAGCACATAATTGAAGGTAACTTGCCCTTTTTTGTCGCTGAGTGCAATAGGCGAAATGGCATGATTTGTGCCAGCATATTTGCGCAAAAGTGCCTCACACATCGCAGGAATTGGCTCAAAACCAATATGTTGCCCTTGTGGGGCGTAGGTTATCATGATGTCAAAAACCTCCCCTTTATGGCAACCTACATCTATGCAATTACTATCGGGCTTGCAGACCTTGCGTATTACCTTTGTCGTTTGACGGTCGTATTTTTGATTTTGCGTAAAAGCAATCGGAAATGCTTTAATCAGTTTTTTGATGAGTTCTTTCATGTTATTAACTTAATTATTGGATTTCACGCAGATTTAAGCAGATTCCGCAAAATGGTCATTCCGCGAAAATCTGCGTGAAAATAATGGCTACAAAAGTAGCTTTTTTTATCGTTTAAATGGTAGGCTACCATTTAAAAAATGGCAGCTACTTTAATCAGCACCCTTTTTTTCAATACTTCTTTTCGGGTTTTCGGATTCAAAAAGGCAAAACTAAGATGCGTAACCTTAAAATCCTCAAAGGTTTGGAGGACTTCTATATTTTTGCCTAACTCTCGGAGTTTTTGCGCATATTCTATCGGAGCATACACATAAATTGCCCCATCTTTTGTACAGTCCTCTGCCTGTTCTTCCCTAAAAATTTGGACTCTTTTGCCGATAAAAATATCGGGCGTACTATAAAAACTTAGGATAAAAATTCGGCTTTTCGGGAGATGATGGGCTGCAATATATTTCCCAACCGCCGTAGAAGATTGATAATTAAGAAGTTGTGGGTAAAAATGAGCATTTGAGATGAGATTAATACTTAATATCATAACCATAGAAGGCAGTAAAAAAGAAAAGGTCGGGAAAGTTTCTCTTATTTTTTGGGGCAAAAAGGAGATTTCTGTTCCTGTTTTTAGCCAAAAATAAGTAGCTTTAGCCAAAAAAAGAAAAATCAATAATAAAATACTGCAAATCCCCAGAAAAAAAGGGCTAAAAAACACCCAGCCACAGACCCCAAAAGCCGCCACAAACAAGACAATTCCTGTTATATTTTGCAGCCAAAACCAAGCAAAAAGGGCTTTTTTTTCTGCTATTATTTTCTCCAAATAAACAGCAACCAACACAGCCCCCATTGGATACGCCACAAAAATATAATGCGGCAGCTTGTATTTTGACAAAGAAAAAGCCACAAAAGTCAAAACAAAACCCATAAGCGACAAAAACTCCTCTTTCTTATCTGCGTTCATCTGCGTCCCCTTCTGCGAAAATCTGCGCGAAAAAACAGCCCTCATCAACAACACCCCCCAAGGCAAAAACACCCACAAAGTTGTATGCACAAAAAAGCCATATCCCGTATCATCAGCCCATGCACTTTCGCCCGTAATGCGCCCAAAACTCTGTGTCCAAAAGAAAAAACGCAAGCCTGAAACCCCATTTTTGCCATGAACAAGCATTTCGGGGTGCAAATCAAATTGCGTGTATAAGCCCCAAAGCATCGGAAAAATAACCAACATAACAATGCCAACTCCTAACAGCCATTGCCCATGAAAAAAGGCTTTCCATTGCTTTGTCAAGACAAAATGCGCCCCAAAAGTCCAGACAGGAATCATTGCGCCAATAGGTCCCTTTGCCAACATAGCCAAACCAATGCCTACAAATCCGCCTACAAAATACTGCCATTTTCGGGTTTCCCAATACGCCGCCAACTGCCAAATCGCAAAAGCCACAGCCCCTGTAAGCAAAGTGTCTGTACGACAATCATTTGTCATCAAAAAAGCGGCTTGCGAAGTCGCCAAGACAAAGGCAGCAGTAAGGGCGATATTTTCGGAATAATAGATTTTGGCAAAACGATAAACGGCATAAAGTCCCAGCAACCAAAAGAGCAAAGAAGGCAATTTATAGCTAAATGCACTGATTCCAAGTAGTTTATAACAAAGTCCTGCCGTCCAAAACACAAGGGGCGGTTTGTCCAAATAGGGGTTTCCCAAATCGGTAAAATGTAACCAATTTCCACTTTCTAACATTTCGACCGTCATGGCTGCATATTGCGCAGCGTCCATTTCCATAGGCGCAATCGGCAAAGCCAATAGATAAATGAAGATTATGGGAAGGAAAAGTAATAAAATGTATTTGTGCATCTATTTCAAACAGTTGTGCGGCTTGATAAGCCTTAAGCTGCCGCAAGCGTTCGCATACTCATAGCGAAAATCGCTATTTTCATCTATTTCAAAATACTCGGCAGGTGTGTAATAATGTGCTAATTTTAAGATTCCCATATTATAAAGTATTATTTTTTACGTAGATTTTTGCAAATACTACGCCTATTTTATCTGCGAAATCTGCTATCATCTGCGAAAATCTGCGTGAACTGAAACACAAAGATATAAAAATTACGGCTTATATCCCGACTCTTTAAATATTTTTTCGTAATCTTTTCTTTCTGCCAAAGCCGCAATTTTGACCTCAGAATGCGTTTTCATATAGGATTTGACTACTTCCCAGCCCCAATATTGCGCAAGTCTTGGGGCTGATTCTCGCGAAAGCTCCGCCGTAAAAGGCTTATCTTCTGTAAATTTGCCTTGCTCCAAAAAATCTTTGCTATAAAGCTCACCTTTTACAAAATTAAAAATATTTTTTTCAAACTTATGACAATACGCCATCTGCATACTTGTGTACCACATTTTGGTGGAATCGGGCGTACTTGGCAACAGCGCATCTACCACGCATTGCCTTATGCCCAAACGAATCGCCTTGTCCAACAAAGTCGGATTTTGGGACAAATCAATGGGCAGTACAAGGTCTTCGGCGATTTGCTGCGCCACGACTACGCCCATATATTGCGGATTAAACCTTTTTTTAACATAAACAGGAATATCGGGCGAATAAAATAAGAACTTTTGCCCCATCCAATAATGAAGTCCGAGAGCCAAATATTTGCCAGAAATGGTGGGGAAAACTTGGTCCACTTCGGGCATCATGCCGGGCGGAGAATAGCCATTTACAAAGGTACAGATAGCAGGAATCGTGTCCACGCCAAAGTCCCTTTTCCACCTTTTGAAAACAGGCACAAGTTGTGAAGCAATGTCAAAAGTAGGCGAAAAATGCTGATGAATGCTATCCATCAACTGCCCCGTTGTTTTATCTGCCAAAAAAGGACCATAATACGACAAGGCTAACACGCTGTCTATATACAAATCGCTTAGGCTGGTATCTGCCTTTAATTTATCATATAAAGGACACATTTCCAACCAAAATTGCCGATTGGGTTTGAGATATTGGTTAAAAATGCCCATCGTATCGGGCTTCGGCTGCTGAAACGCCTTCGCCGCCAAATACATAAGTGAATCGGTGCGATAGATTTTGACGGGCAATACCATGTCTTTGACATCGGCATTTGGGTCGGTATCGCCGCAGCTAAGGCAGGCAAAAAGCAGGAAGAAGAGGAAATAACGCATAGTTGTTGGTTTCACGCAGATAGGCGCAGATGAAAGCAGATAACGCAGATAAAGAGTAGCATCTGCGAGAATCTGCTTTCATCTGCGGAAATCTGCGAGACAAAGGTAAGCCTTATATTTCTATCTGAAAAATGTGGGCTAAAAATGTGGGCTTTATGCAGCAACTATATAGGGTTTTGCGTCTTGTAGTTGTGCAGTTTTTCAAACCGCACCCTAATGCAATTTGAAAACGTAACAACTACTTATGAAATACTTTTGCTTATGTGTGATGAGTCTTTTTTTAGTCGCTTGTATTGGTATTGGGGACTGTAAATGCAGTCTGGTGGACTGTGGTACGCATGGAACTTGCGGTGAGGATTGCCAAAGTTGCGTATGTGTTGTTGGCTATCAAACCGATTTTCAGGGCAGATGCGACTCTCTTTCAAAAGAGAAATTTATGGGAACCTACCTTGTTGCACGGACTTGTACAAACGGCAACTATCAAGACACAATCCAAATTGTGAGCGATATCGGCTTTCCTGATGGGGTTATTATACAGCATTTTGGGGGCTATGATTCTTTGTTTGTTGCTGCAAAAATAGCAGACAAGACCCTTCACATTTCTGGACTGACCTCGCCAGTCAGCCAAAAGGAGTATGAGGTTTCCTCAACACGTGGCATTTTTGACCATAATACCTTTACTTTGCAATATCAAATCACGATTGACGGGATATTAGCTGCCGATTGTACAGGAAGCTATACAAAGTTATGAAGCTCTTTTTTTGAAAAAATGCAATTTACAAGACTTACGTAAAACCGTCTTATGGTAGCCCTTTGCCATGGCAAAGGGCTACCATAAGAC
>JAYUZN010000553.1:0-3118 GCA_043751755.1 Bacteroidota bacterium
GAGTTTATCAATTCACCTTTTGGCGAGCGTTCTCCTATGTTGAATGAAGATGCGACTGTCATGTATTTTGCCTCTGAAGGCGGTGTCGGATTCGGCGGATTTGACTTGTATCGTGCAGAATTGATAGATGGTGTATATCAAAACCCTGTGAACATGGGTGCGCCTATCAACTCAAGCTACGATGACTATGGCATGATGCGGATTCGCAATGGCGAAGGCGTGGATTCTACCTTGCTTTTCACTTCTGACCGCCCAGGTGGTCCAGGTCGTGATGACATCTATCGTGCCAACTATATTGTCTATCCTTACCCCCCTGTAACGGTTGCTGTTCAAGGGGTTATTCGCGATAAAACGACTAAACAACCTGTTCCTTTTGCCAATGCTGTATTGTTTGAAGTGCAAGAAGATGGCTCTTTGGTAGAATTGAACAAAATGAGTACAGACCAAAAAGCGCGTTACAACTTTGAATTGGAAGTGGATAAAGACTATAAAGTAGTCGGAAATGCGGAAGGCTATCTTGCGAATGAAAGCAAGTTTACAACAAAAGAATTAATAAAAGGAAATAGAGGAGATGGTCCCATTCATTATGACCTCGAAAGAAACATTGATATTTTGTTAGAAGAAGTATATATTACGAGACCTATCGTATTACAAAATATCTACTACGACTATGACAAGTATTATATTCGCCCTGACGCAGCAACAGAATTGGATAAGTTGGTCGCATTGTTGATGAAAAACCCTGCCATCACCATTCAACTTGGCTCGCATACAGACACAAATGGTTCTGAAAACTATAACAAAACCTTGTCTGAAAAACGTGCCATGGCAGCTGTAAAATACTTATATGACAAAGGCATTGACCCTAATCGTTTAGGTTGGTATGGTTTCGGCGAATCTTCTCCTATCTTTGCTCCTGAAAAATCGGACGAAGAAGAACAAGTAAACCGCCGTACAGAGTTCCGTATTACTTCTATAGACTACGTGCCAAAAGGCAATTTTGTGCCAAATCCTGCACCTACGCCTATGCCGATTCCGCAAGTGCCTGCACCTGCTCCGAATAGGAATGGAATGAGTGCAAAATGAAATTGAGGATTAAAAAATAAATAACTTGATGATTTAGTTATAGCAGCCATTTTGAGCATTTCTTAGTGCCGTAGGCACGAAATACTTATAGAAAATGGAATTCTCCCCCCAATTTATTGCGTTTTTCGTGCAAGCACGAAAAACAAGAGGGGGAGTGAGTGGGCATGTTTTTTTTCTATAAATATCGCGTCCCTACGGGACTATAAAACCGTCAAGTTATTTTATTTTCATTCCTGAGAATTGAGAATTAAGAAATTCTCTTACGGATAAAAAAACATCTTCTTGTTGTCATGGCAAGAAGATGTTTTGTTTAAGCTTAGGAGTGATTGGTAGGGTTGCAGGGTGGCGCACCTTTCAAAGATGCTCCACCCTCTACACAGAGATATTTCATTTTTGGCAAAAAAATCGTGCAATTCGTGACTATAAAAACAACATGACAATAGGCGAAAAAATAACCGACTGGTATCTCGAAAACGGACGTGATTTGCCTTGGCGCAACTCGCAAGATGCCTATAAAATATGGATTTCCGAAGTCATATTGCAGCAAACTCGCATTGCACAAGGCATCTCTTATTTTTATCGTTTTATAGAGAAATTCCCTGATATTCAAGCCCTTGCAAACGCAGAAATAGACGAAGTACTCAAATATTGGGAAGGATTGGGCTATTATAGTCGTGCGAGAAACTTGTATGCAGCTGCCCAAGAATTGATGACGAAATACGAAGGCAAATTCCCGACCCATCACAGCGAAATCATCAAACTCAAAGGCATAGGCCCTTACACAGCAAGGGCGATAGGCGCATTTGCCTTTGGCAATCAAACGGGGGTTATAGACGGGAATGTTTTGCGGGTGATGAGTCGCGTGTTAAATGATTTTTCGCCCGTTGATGATGCCAAAACCCGCAACAAATTTCAGGAAATTATTGATATTTGGGTAGCAAAAACAGCCCCCACGCCCTTCAATCATGGCATTATGGACATAGGCTCCACGATTTGTACCCCCACAAAACCCGCCTGCATGATTTGCCCTTTGGAGGCAGATTGTATTTCGAGAAAAGAAGGAAGTATGCACCTTTTGCCCGTCAAAGCCAAAAAATTGCAAAGAGAAACAAGGTATTTTCATTTTTACCTCATTTATAATGTACAAAAAGAAATTGCCATTCTTCGCCGCCCAGAAAAGGGGCTTTGGGGCGGTTTGTACGAAATTCCGAATGAAGAAGTAGAAGTTGCGGCTTGGACGGAAAAAAAACCTCGTTTAGAAGGAGAATATCTCGGCGGATTCAAACATGTTTTCACGCATTTTGATATGGAATTGCAGTTTTTTGTCGTCGCCGCCGTTGTTGTCAGTGAGGACGCTGACAACGGCGGCGACAAAAACACCTTTTTTATTCCTATAGAAAAAATAAAAGACTATGCTTTTCCCAAAGCTGTTTTGAAGATTTTTGAGCTTAGTTCACGCAGATAAGCGCAGATAAGAGCCGATTTTCGCAGATGATAATTCGGTTTCGCTCATTATCTCTATCAGCGCAATCTGCATTCATCTGCGAAAATCTGCGTGAAATCAACGTGAAATCAACCACTTCACATAATCAAAAATACTCTGATTTGCCCGATTTTCTGGGCATCCTTGCAGGAATTGCGCCGTTAATTGAGCGATTTCCTTAGCAGGATTTTCCTGTTCTCCCAACAACACAGCGACCCGTTGCATCAAATTCAGAAAAGCCACATCTTGCTCATAATCAGTCTGTTTCAGGCGTTTAATAAAGGTTTTGCGAAGCCTTTGTATGCGTTGTCGCAACCATTCTCCCTCCTCATTTTCAAACCGCACCACTACTTCAAAAATCTCTATTTGCAGCCGCAACGCCTCATCTGCCTTTTTGTAATTTTCCCAAGCATATAACTCATTCAAATAGCGCAGGGATTTTCGATATTGACTTGTATAAAAGTGCATCAAAGCCAAATTCAAATATACAGAAATGCGATTGAAACTATTTTCAGTTGTTTGTAACATTTCTTTCATTTCTAACAAAAT